>NZ_PGES01000002.1 GCF_002797895.1 Janthinobacterium sp. 67
TCTGCCACGAGCGCAACACGCCGCTCCTTGTACAGCTGCTGGAAAACAACCAGCAGGTTCAGATCGATGTCTCTGAGATTCAGCATCTACATTCACGAAATCTATATTGTCGATTCACGGGATTTAGTATTTTTATTTTAGTCGAAAACCTATACTTTCATCCAGCGACGCATAACAGATATTCGGAGACAGTATGAAGCTGCACATCCAACCGCTCGACAAGGTGGTGAACGCTACCGCAGGCGCCAACCTGTTGGCGACCCTGCGCGAACACAACGTTCCGATCTCCTATAGCTGCACCGCGGGCCGCTGCGGCACCTGCCGTTGCAAGGTCGTCGCAGGCAGCGTCACCGATGAAATTAGCCTCGGCAACGCGATCACCGCGGAAGGCGGTCAAACCATCCTTGCCTGCACCAGCGTCCTGACCGGCGACTGCACCATCGAAATTCCCGAGCCGGACGAAGTAATCAACCATCCGGCCCGCATCCTCAAGACCACCGTCACCGCGGTCGAGCAGGTCACCCACGACATTCGCCGCCTGCGCCTCCGTTCGGCCAAGCCGCTCGAATTCTCGCCCGGCCAGTACGCGACCCTGCAGTTCACCCCGAACCACATCCGCCCCTACTCGATGGCCGGCCTGCCGGGCGACGATGAACTGGAATTCCACGTCCGCGTCGTCAAGGACGGCCTGGTCAGCGGCTACGTCGACCGCGAGCTCAAGGTGGGCGACACGGTGCGCGTCAGCGGTCCGCTCGGCACTTCCTACCTGCGCACCCGCCACGAAGGCCCGATGCTGTGCGTGGCCGGGGGCACCGGCCTGGCCCCGGTGCTATCGATCGTGCGCGGTGCGCTGGAGTCGGGGATGCAGAACGACATCCACTTGTACTTCGGCGTGCGCAGCCAGCGCGACATCTACTGCACCCGCGAGCTGGAACGGCTGGCCGAGCGCCATCGCAACCTGAATGTGCACATCGTCGTTACCGAAGGCGATGGCGGCGAGTCCATGCGCAGCGGGATCGTCACCGAGGCGGTGGCGCAGGACTGGAGCTCGCTCGCCGACTGGCGCGCCTACCTGTGCGGAGCGCCGCCGATGGTCGACGCCGCATCCGTGGTAGCCCGCGACCGGGGCATTTCGGCCGAACACATCTACGCCGACGCGTTCTACGCGAAAGCGGCTTGACCAAGGAGAAGGAAATGGAGATGCAAGGAAGTCAAACGCTTTCCGCGCAGGACAGCGCCCAAAACGCCGTGAAGGAACAGCGCGCCGAGTTCTACCGCCGTATCAGCGGCAACCACCTGACCCCGCTGTGGGAAGTGCTCGGCGCCCTGGTGCCGAAGTCGCCCAAGTCCCCGGTGGTGCCTGCGCTGTGGTGTTACGCCGACGTGCGCGAACAGGTGATGGAAGCCGGCCGCCTGATCACGGCGGAAGAGGCCGAGCGCCGCGTGCTGATCCTGGAAAACCCGGCCATGCGCGGCAATTCGTCGATCACGCAGTCCCTTTATGCCGGCCTGCAGCTGATCCTGCCCGGCGAAGTGGCGCCCGCCCATCGCCACAGCCAGTCGGCGCTGCGCCTGGTGCTGGACGGCGAGGGCGCCTACACCGCCGTCGACGGCGAACGCACCACCATGCGCCGCGGCGACTTCATCATCACCCCGTCCTGGACCTGGCACGACCACGGCAACCTGGGCACCGAACCGGTGGTCTGGCTCGACGGCCTCGACATTCCGACCCTGCGCTTCTTCGACGCCGGCTTCGCGGAGCACGGCAGCGCCGCCTCGCAGCAGACCGCACGTCCCGAGGGCGATTCGCTGGCCCGCTATGGCCACAACCTGGTGCCGGTGGACCTGAAGCAGGCGCCGTCCGACCCGACCAAGGTCTTCGTCTACCCGTTTGCGGAAACCAAGGAGGCGCTCGAGGGCATCGCCCGCACTGAGGCCGATCCCCACTTCGGCCACAAGCTGCGCTACGTGAATCCGGCCACCGGCGCGTCGCCGATGCCGACCATCGGCGCCTTCGCCCAGCTGCTGCCGGAAGGTTTCGCCAGCAAGGCGTACCGCAGCACCGACGCCACTGTCTATGTCTGCCTGGAAGGGGAGGGCAGCGCCCAGGTTGGCGGAGAAACCTACACCTTTGGTCCGAACGACATCTTCGTGGTGCCGTCCTGGCACGAGCTGCGCCTGCAGGCCAAGGCGAAGACGATCCTGTTCAGCTTCTCGGATCGCCCGATGCAACAGGCGCTCGGCCTGTGGCGCGAAGAAAAAATGCAGTAATCCCACCTGGAGAACAACATGAAATACGCAGTAGAACCCGCACCGGTGTACACCCTGCCAGTGGCAGGCAGTGAGGAGCAGTTCCCCGTCAACCGCATCTTCTGTGTCGGCCGCAACTACGCTGCCCACGCGCGCGAAATGGGCAAGGACCCGGACCGCGATCCGCCGTTCTTCTTCATGAAGCCGGCCAACGCGATCGTTGTCGCAGGCAGCGATGAGGTGACGATCCCGTATCCGCCGAAGACCGCCAACTTCCACCACGAGATCGAACTGGTGGTCGCGATCGGCAAGGGCGGCACCAACATCCCGGTGGAGCAGGCGCTGGAATACGTATACGGCTACGCGGTGGGCCTTGACATGACCCGGCGCGACATCCAGCTCGAGGCGCGCGACAAGGGCCGTCCCTGGGAGTTCGGCAAGTCCTTTGCCAAGTCGGCGCCGATCGGCCCGATCCACCGCGCCCTTGATGTCGGCCACGTGAGCGAAGGCGAGATCGCGGTGGCCGTCAATGGCGAAGACCGCCAGCGTTCCGATGTGTCCAAGCTGATCTGGTCGGTGGCCGAGTCGATCGCCTGCCTCTCCGAGTACGAGACCCTGGAGCCGGGCGACATCATCATGACCGGCACCCCGGAAGGCGTGAACGCGGTCAAGCCGGGCGACCTGATGGTCGGTTCGGTTGCCGGTCTCGGCGAGATCCGTGTGCGGGTCGCCGGGTAACAGGCTCCACTCAATCAAGGAGACAGACATGGGAGACACCCCCGTCGTATTCCCCATCCGTCCGGTGTGGGAATCCAAGGAAAGCACCAGCCGGATTCCGTTTTCGGTGTATACCGACGACCAGGTCTACAAGCGCGAACTGGAGCGCCTGTTCTACCATGGCCACTGGTGCTACGTCGGCCTCGAGGCCGAAATACCGAACGCGGGCGACTTCAAGCGCACAGTGGTCGGCGAGCGCTCGGTCATCATGGTGCGCGGCAATGAGGGCGAGATCAACGTGGTCGAGAACGTGTGCGCCCACCGCGGCATGCAGTTCTGCCGCGAGCGCCACGGCAACCGCAAGGAATTCGTGTGCCCCTACCACCAGTGGAACTACAAACTGAACGGCGACTTGCAGGGCGTGCCCTTCCGCCGCGGCGTCAAGCAGGACGGCAAGGTCAACGGCGGGATGCCGAAGGAATTCGACACCAAGGAGCACGGACTCACCAAGCTGAAGGTCGCGGTGCGCGGCGGCGTCGTGTTCGCGTCCTTCGACCATGAAGTCGAATCGCTCGAGGACTACCTCGGCCCGGACATGCTCGGCTACTTCGACCGCCTGTTCAACGGCCGCAAGCTGAAGATCCTGGGCTACAACCGCCAGCGCATTCCGGGCAACTGGAAGCTGATGCAGGAAAACATCAAGGATCCGTACCACCCGGGCCTGCTGCACACCTGGTTCGTCACCTACGGCCTCTGGCGCGCGGACAACAAGTCCGAACTGAAGATGGATGCCCACCACCGTCATGCGGCGATGATCTCGACCCGCAGCCAGCAGGCGGCAACCAGCGAAGTCACGGCCGGCGTCACCAGCTTCAAGTCCTCGATGGAAGTGCAGGACAAGCGCCTGCTCGACATCGTGCCGGAAGACTGGTGGGGCGGCCCGACCGCAGTGATGATGACCGTGTTCCCGAGCGTGATCTTCCAGCAGCAGGTCAACAGCGTGTCGACCCGCCACATCCAGCCGGATGGCAAGGGCTCCTTTGATTTCGTCTGGACCCACTTCGGCTTCGAGGACGACACCGAGGAAATGACGCAGCGCCGCCTGGTGCAGGCAAACCTGTTTGGCCCGGCCGGTTTCGTGTCGGCGGACGACGGCGAGGTGATCGAGCTGTCGCAGATGGGTTTCGAGCAAAAACCCTTCCACCGTACCTTGGCGGAACTGGGCGGCCACGGCGTCGAGAACACCGACCACATGGTGACCGAAACCCTGATCCGCGGGATGTACAGCTACTGGCGCAAGGTGATGGAGGACTGATCGATGAACACCAATGACGACATCCAGGCCTACCTGGCGCTGGCCCAGCTGAACGCCGATTACGCATCCGCGATCGACACCGCGGACTGGGACCGCTGGATCGATTTTTTCGTCGAGGACTGCGAGTACAAAGTGCAGCCCCGTGAGAACTACGAGCGCGGCTTTCCGCTGGCGACGCTGGCGCTGCTCAGCCGCGGCATGCTGAAGGACCGCGCCTACGGCATCAAGGAAACGCTGTTCCACGACCCCTACTACCAGCGCCACGTGGTCGGCCTGCCGCGCATCCTGCGGCGCGACGGCGATGTGATCGAGGCTGAGACCAACTACGCCGTGTTCCGCACCAAGCTGAGCCAGGAAACGACGGTGTTCAACGTCGGCCGCTACCTGGACCGCGTGCGAATCACGCCGGAAGGCATGAAGTTCGAATCGCGGCTGTGCATCTACGACACCGAAATGATTCCGAATTCACTGATTTACCCGATTTGAGGCAAGACATGGAAAACAACTGGCTGGACGTCGGCGCACTCGAGGACGTACCTGAAGAGGACGTGATCGGCGTTGCGGCGGCAGGCAAGGACCTGGCGCTGTACAGCGTCGAAGGGCAGGTCTACGCGACCGACAATATCTGCACCCACGGCCATGCGCGCCTGTGCGACGGCTTCCTGGACGGCTTCGAGATCGAATGCCCGCTCCACCAGGGCAAGTTCGACATCCGCGACGGCCGCCCGATGTGCGAACCGGTCACCGAAGCGGTGCGCAGCTACCCGGTGAAGATCGAGAGCGGGAGGGTGTTCGTCGACGTCGGCTGAGGCCTTCGTTGCGATAGCAGGGCCCGGCGGCCCTGCGGGTCTGCCGGGCCCAGTTTGATCCGGCATGCGCAAGGCAGCGCAAGACTGCATCCGCCCACCTTCATCATCAGGAGACAACCATGTCCAGTACCGTCAAGGTCGACGTGCAGCAACTGATCGATTCCGGCCGCTTTTCGCGTCACCAGTTTCTGATCGCATTTCTTTGTTTCGTCATCATCGCAATCGACGGGTTCGATACGGCGATCATTGGGTTTATCGCGCCCTCGCTGCGCACCGAGTGGCAGCTGCTGCCGCAACAACTCGCGCCGCTGATGGCGGCCGGGCTCGTCGGCCTGGCCGTCGGCTCGTTCATCGCCGGACCGCTCGGCGACCGCATCGGCAGGAAGGCCATCCTGGTCCTGTCAGTGTTCTTCTTCGGCGTCTGGAGCCTGGCCTCGGCCTATACCGACTCGCTGTTCATGCTCACCTTCTTCCGCTTCCTCACCGGCCTCGGCCTCGGAGGTGCGATGCCGAATGCTATCACGCTCACTTCCGAATACTCGCCCCAGCGCATCAAGTCGAAGGTCGTCACCATCATGTTCTGCGGCTTTACCCTCGGCTCCGGCCTGGGTGGGGTGCTGGCGGCCCACATGATCCCCGAATACGGCTGGCGCAGCGTGCTGCTGCTGGGCGGCTACGTGCCGATCGCCTGCGCCGTGCTGCTGCTGTTCGTGCTGCCGGAATCGGTGCGCTTCCTGGTGCTGCGCAAGCCCGACAGCCCGCAGATTGCCGCCATCCTGCGCCGCATCTCTCCGCAGGCGAAGCTCGACGGCGCGCACTTCGTGCTGCCGGAGGCGCCGCCCGCGGCCGGCCGCTCCCCGGTGGCGCAGCTGTTCGCCAAGCCGCTCGGATTCGGCACCCTGGCACTGTGGGGCGCCTTCTTCATGAGCCTCCTGATCGTCTACCTGCTGACGAACTGGCTGCCGATCCTGTTCAAGGACGCCGGCTTCCCGCTGGCCAAGGCGGCGCTGGTGGCCGCCATGTACCAGGTCGGCGGCACGATCGGCGCCATTGCCCTGGGCTGGGCAATGGACAAGTTCAATCCCTATCGCGTGCTCGGCACGTCCTACCTGGTCGCCGTCGCCTTCATCGCGCTGATCAGCTTCCAGTACACCGACCTGCTGGTCCTGAACCTGGCGGTCGCGGGCGTGGGCTTTTGCGTCAGCGGCTCGCAGGTGGGCGCCAACGCGCTGGCTGCAGCCTTCTACCCCACCAGCAACCGGGTGACCGGCGTGAGCTGGGCGCTGGGGATCGGCCGCTGCGGCGCCATCCTCGGTTCGCTGCTGGGCGGCGCGCTGCTCGGCGCCGGGCTGGGCTTCTCGACCATCATCCTGCTGCTGGCGCTGCCCGCGCTGCTGGCATCGATCGCGATCTTCGCCATGTCGGCCCGCTACAGCGGGTCCGGCGGCAGCCGCGCAACGATCGCGCCGACTACCCGACTTTCCGCCACTGACTGAAACGACATGAAACTCTACAGCTTCTTCAACAGCTCCACCTCGTACCGCGTGCGCATCGCATTGGCGCTCAAGGGCCTGCCGTACGACTACGCCGGCGTCAACCTGCGCGGCGGCGAGCAGGGCCAGGACGCTTACCGCGCACTGAGCCCGGCCGGCATCGTGCCGGTGCTGGTCGACGGCGACACCAGCATGACCCAGTCCCTCGCCATCATCGACTACCTCGACCGCCAGTATCCCGAGCCGCGCCTGATCCCGGACGACTCGCTGCTGCGCGCCCGGGTGCTGGAAATTGCTCAGACCATCGCCTGCGAAATCCACCCGATCAACAACATCCGGGTGCTGAAGTACCTGAGCGGCAAGCTCGGCGTGACCGAAGAGGCCAAGAACGACTGGTACAAGCATTGGGTCGACGAGGGCCTGGCTGCGGTCGAGCAGCTGCTGGCCCAGCTGCCGGCAGGGCCTTACTGCGCCGGCGACCAGCCGACCTTGGCCGACTGCTGCCTGGTACCCCAGGTGGCGAATGCGATGCGGATGGGCTGCGACCTCACGCGCTTCACCCGCATCCTTGCGATTTATGAGCACTGCGTCGCGCAACCGGCCTTCATCCTGGCCGCCCCGGCCAACCAGCCGGACTACATCGGCTGATTTGCCCTCAGGCCGGCTGTTCAAGCCGGCCCAGGTGGTGGTAGGCTGAGCGCTGGCGTGTTGGTCCGATTGCGCAATGGCGTGCCCGCGAGCGGGTACGGATACCTTGTGGAGGCAACATCATGTTCTGCGAGACTGAAGCTGGCCTGTTGTTGTCCGACCGTTTCATCCGGATCGCGACCCCGGACCTGGTTCAGGCCACGCCGGCCATCGAGCGGCTGCAAGGCCCGTTCATCGCCCGGCCGAAGGGCGCCGGCGCCCTGCGCGAACCGGTACGGGTTCGCGCTGCGGACTGCGGCCGGGTGGCAGTATCGACTTTCCACTTCGGGACGAACATCGAGATCGAGCCGAGGGGGCTCGAAGGCGCGATCCTGGTGACGACAGCCGTGCAGGGAAGGGCCGGCATGGCGGCCGGCGGTCGCACCCTTGGGGCGTCGTCCGGGGTATCCTTCATTTCCCAGGAAGAGGACCGGCCCACTTTCCTCTATGAGCCCGACACCGAGGTGCTGAAGCTGCGCTTCGAGCGCCGCCGCGTCGAGGAGATGTGCGTACGCATGTATGACAACCTCCCCGATGCGCCCCTGCATTTCGACGGTCTCATGGCGCAGCCTGCGGCCGTGCAGCGCTGGAGCGCCTTGCTGCGCTTCGTCGTGTCCTCGCTCAACGCGCCCAACGCTGGGCAGCCGTGCAGGCTCGAGACCGCGAGCATGGAGGAGCTCCTAATGCTCACCCTGCTCGGGATCCAGCCGCACAACTACCAGGGCGGCGCGAGCCGGGTCAGGTCCGTCACGCCGCGCCAGTTCAGGCTGGCCGTGGACTATATCAACGAACACCTGGATGCCGACATTACGCTGGCGGGTATCGCCGAGGTGGCCGGATGCAGCATCCGGTCGCTGGGGCGCGCTTTCCAGCAGTCCTGCGGCACCAGCCCGATGCAGTACGTGCAGAAGCTGCGCCTGCAGCGGATCAGGGCGGAACTGGTGCGCCCGGCCTCCGGCGACAGGACCATCGCCGACATCGCCTTTCACTGGGGTTACCGCCATCTCGGCGAGTTCAATCGCAAGTACCGCGAGTGTTTCGGGGAAACGCCTTCCGAGACCCGTCAGCGGAACCTCGCGCACTTCTGATTTTCGGCGGCACGCCCGCTGGGCTCCGGACGAATTGAAACTGATGTGGGAGCACATTATCTGGTCTCAACATCCCCCGGTGTCAGAATAGTTGTCGCGTCACCTGAATGGAGTGGGCCATACCGGGGGCGGGCAAAGAGAGATTGTGTGGGACAGTATTCAGCAGAACGAAAAGAAGCGCTGTTGCGGCAGATGATGCCGCCGCAGAACCGGTTGGTGTCCGAACTGGCCCGGGAGAGCGGGATCACCGAGCAGACGCTTTATACTTGGCGCCGTCAACTTCGTAGTCAAGGAACGCCGGTGCCAGGTAGTGGAAAAAGTGCAGAAGAATGGAGCTCGGAGGACAAGTTCGCGGTGGTGCTGGAAACGGCAGCGCTGAACGAAAGCGAACTGTCTGAGTATTGCCGCCGCAAGGGGCTCTTTGCGCAGCAGATCGCTACGTGGCGGGCTGCGTGCATGTCGGCCAACGCAAGCGTGGCACAGCAGGCTCGAAGCCAACAGGCGCAGTCGAAGGAAGACAAGAAACGCATCCGCCAGTTGGAGAAGGACCTGCAGCGCAAAGAGAAGGCGCTGGCCGAGGCTGCAGCGCTGCTGATTCTGCGAAAAAAAGCCCAGGCGATCTGGGGGGACAAAGAGGAAGACTGATCAGCGTCCCAGATCGCCTGTTGTGTGTTGAGTTGATCCGGGAAGCAGAGGCAGCTGGCAGCCGGCTGGCACCCGCATGCAGTGAGCTTGGTATCACCCTGCGAACTTTCCAGCGTTGGGTTCGCAACGGCGACGATGCCATCGGCGCCGACAATCGCCCAACCACTGCGAGGCCGGAACCAAGGAACAAGCTGAGTGACGAAGAGCGTACCGAGATCCTGGCAGTGGCAAACAGCGAGGAATTCGGCAGCATGCCGCCGAGCCAGATCGTGCCGACGTTGGCTGATCGAGGTGTGTACATGGCCTCGGAATCGAGGTAAGCGTCTTCCCAGCGCCGTCTGGACTGCGTGACCAACGTCATCCATGATCGAATTTCGGCACAATTTTGTGCCCACAATTTTCGATTATGGACACAAATTTTCAACCGATCATTTCCACGAATTCACGCGGCCATTACCGCCAGCACCCTTTGGAGTTCAAGCGAGCCCTGGTGGCGCTGTCGCTGGAGCCTGGCGCTTCGGTCGCGCGCATCGCGCGTGAGCACGGCGTCAATGCCAACCAAGTCTTCAGCTGGCGCCGGCTGTATCAACAAGGACGCCTTGGCGTACCTGCATTGTTGCGAGAAGATGGCCTTTTGCCGGTGGTGCTGGCGCCAACGGCGCCTGCGCCGAGCAACACCAGCTCCCATGCCAACGGCACTATCGTGCTTGAAATGGGCGAGGTCCGCGTGCGGATTGAAGGCGAGCCCAATGCGGCCACGCTGGCGCAAGTGTTGGATCGGGTGCTACGATGATCGGTCTGCCTGCTGGCACCAAGGTATGGCTGGCTGCCGGCACTACGGACATGCGCTCCGGCTTTAATGGCCTTGCTGCAAAAGTGCAGTCGGCGCTGGAGGAAGATCCGTTCAGTGGTCATGTGTTTGTGTTCCGTGGCCGGCGCGGCGACCTCATCAAATTACTTTGGTGGACTGGTGATGGCCTGTGCCTGTTGGCCAAGCGCCTTGAGCGTGGTCGCTTCATCTGGCCGCAGGCGACTAGTGGCTCGGTAGCGCTGTCGCAGGCGCAGTTGTCGATGCTACTGGAGGGTATCGATTGGCGGCGGCCAGAACGCACTTGGAAGCCAACGTCGGCCTTGTAAACGTAAGGCACCTCGCGTAAACTTGGCGCATGCTCAGCCCAGCCGACCTCCCCAACGATATCGATGCCTTGAAGGCGTTGCTGTTGGCCAGTGAGCGCATGCTGCAAGAGCGCGATGCGCAGTTGGCGGGACTGGCGGAACAACTCAACACACGCGCCGTCGAGATCGAACACCTCAAGCTGCAGATTGCCAAATTGCGGCGCATGCAGTTCGGCCGCAAGTCGGAAAAGCTGGACCACCAGATCGAGCAGCTGGAGCTACAACTGGAAGACCTGCAGGCCGACGAGGCCGAGGCTGCGCGTGAGATGCCGGCCGCCGATCAGGCGCCGCGCAAGAAGTCAGTGCGTCAGCCTTTGCCCGAACACTTGCCACGTGACGAGAAAGTGTATGCGCCCACAGCCGCAGACTGCCCGGCCTGTGGTGGCGGCCTGCGGCCGCTGGGCGAGGACGTCGCTGAGCAACTGGAATTCGTACCGGCCAGCTTCCGTGTGATCCGCCATGTGCGTCCCAAGCTGGCATGCGCCTGCTGCGATGCCATCGTCCAGTCGCCAGCACCAAGCCGGCCCATTGAGCGCGGTATCGCCGGTCCTGGCTTGCTCGCGCACATTCTGGTGGCGAAGTTCGCCGATCATCTGCCGCTGTACCGGCAGTCCGTGATCTATGCTCGCGAAGGCGTTGATCTTGATCGCGCCTTGCTGGCCAGCTGGGTCGGTGCAGCCAGCGCGTTGCTGCGTCCGTTGGTTGACGCCATTCGACGCCATGTGCTGGCGGCATCGAAACTGCATGCTGATGACACCCCGATTCCGGTGCTGGCACCGGGTAATGGCAAGACCAAAACCGCGCGCCTGTGGACCTATGTGCGTGATGACCGGCCAGCTGGCGACACGACGCCAGCAGCCGTCTGGTTTGCCTACACGCCCGACCGTAAAGGCATCCATCCACAAACGCACCTGGCCAAGTTTGAAGGCGTACTGCAAGCCGATGCCTATGCCGGCTTCAACGCCTTGTTCGACGACGGCACGGTCCGCGAAGCGGCCTGCTGGGCGCACGCCCGTCGTAAGTTCTACGATCTGCATGCGGCGCGACCGACCGCGCTGACTACCGAAGCGCTACGCCGCATTGCCGAACTGTACGTGATCGAAGCGGAGATCCGAGGCCAGCCACCAGAGGAACGAAGGCAGGTTCGGCAAGCACGTGCGCGATCTTTGCTCGATGAGCTGGAACGCTGGCTGCGCACCACACTCGACACGTTGTCACGCAAATCCGACACTGCCGCTGCAATCCTGTACGCGCTCAAGCTGTGGCCGGCGCTGCTGCGTTACTGCGACGATGGCGCCATCGAGATTGATAACTCGGCGGCCGAACGCGCCTTGCGTGGCGTCGCCATTGGGCGTCGCAACTACCTGTTTGCTGGTGCCGACAGCGGCGGCGAACGCGCTGCCGCAATCTACTCGCTGATCGGCACGGCCAAGCTGAACGGTGTCGACCCCGAAGCCTGGTTGCGTCACGTGCTGACGCATATCGCCGATCATCCCGTCAACCGGGTTGATGATTTCTTGCCTTGGAACTGCAACCTACCGGCAGCCCTTTGAGATGACGCCGCTTCCCAGCGGTGTGATGCCATCATCGATTAAATTGCTGCGCCATTCAATACGTCGCTGACCAGACGCTTACGAATCGAGCTTCTACCGGGTCTTGAAGGCTGCGTCGCAGCAGCATTACCGCGGAAAGGCAAAGAAGCCTTCTGGGCGGGTGGTCACGAGCCATTGCGCTACGGGGCCGAACCAGGTTTGGAGTTGGGACATCACGTGGCTGCCGGCTGCGATCAAGGGAAAGTACTACTACTGGTACATGGTACTCGACATCTACAGCCGGAAAATTGTCGGTCACGAAGTGCATGTGGCCGAATCGGCGGAGTCGGCGTCAAGGCTGATGCGCCGCGCCAGCCTGGCCGAAGGCTTAGCAGGCCGTCCGCTGGTGCTCCACTCGGATAATGGCAGCGCAATGAAGGGCGCCACCATGCTGGCCACGTTGGAGCAATTGGGTGTCGCGCCGTCGTTTAGCCGGCCGCGCGTAAGCAATGACAATGCGTTCGCGGAGTCGCTGTTCAGGACGTGCAAGTACCGACCAGACTACCCGAACAAGCCGTTCGAGAACCTAGAGGACGCGCAGGCGTGGACACAGAAATTTGTGCGCTGGTATAACCAGGATCACAAGCACAGCGGCCTGAAATTCGTGACGCCGGCACAGCGGCATGGCGGCCAAGCTGATGCGATTCTGAGCCACCGTGAACAGGTGTACCAAAAGGCCAGAAGCCGCAATCCGCAGCGCTGGTCGCGGAATGTCAGAAACTGGAGCCTGGACGATCAGGTCTGGTTGAATCCGGAACGGATTCGGCCAGAAGAATTAAAGCAAGTTGCGTAAGGTGACGCGACAACTACGTTGACAAACACCGGAGTGGGGCTTCTACGAGCATCGCCTGAAACTCTACCGTGAAACTGTGCGGCGCGCTCGCCGCACAGTACGCCATCGATGGGGTTTCGTAAGTCCAGCGGCTAAAATCCCTCATAGGACCCGAGACATCGGCGCCGGATCAGCCATTCCAATCGAGGTCGCCCGCTTCGTGAAATACATCCACCGCGTCCTGATGCGCCAGCGATACGGGTTTGAGAATGTCAGAAAAGCCCGGCGTATCGGCCAGTTGCACGCCGGGCGCCACTTCAAGGATGCCGGAGCCGCCGACGACAACGATACGCCTGATGCCGGCACCACGCGCCGCCGCCACCAAGGCGCGGGCCGCATCGGCCACGGTCGCTGTCGCGTTGATCGAGCCGCGGTAGGCACTCGCCAGCACCTCGTGGCCCTGAACGGCGGAAAGCAGCGCCTGACGGGGCGCCTGACGGTCGAAAATGTCGGCTGTTACACTCCGGTTCGGCGTTGCCGTACCCGGCGCGACGGCGGGCGGATGGCGCGAGATCGCGGTGACATGTGGCCACGGCTGAGCGCATCATGCATAATCCGGCTGCCGATCCTGCCAGTTGCTCCAAGCGACGCAATTTTCATGATGTTATTCCCTTCCGGAATGGGGGTTGCCATTGACGTCATCAAGGCGCGTGCGTTGGGTCATGGGAATAACCAGGGCTCTTGGCTGCGCCGCCGCGCCTCGTAGGCGTGAATCGTGTCCGCCTGAGCCAGCGTGATCTCGATTTCATCGAAACCGTTCAGCAAGCAATGCTTGGCGAACGGGTCGATATCGAAGCGATGGGCTGGTCCGGCGGGGGTGGTGACGGTTTGCGCAGCCAGATCGATGGTGAGACGGTAGCCTGGGTTTTTCTCGACATCAATAAACAGCTGGTCGACCGTGGCCCCATCGAGCACGATCGGCAACAAGCCATTTTTTTGGCAGTTGCTAAAAAAGATGTCGGCGAAGCTAGGCGCGATCAGGGCCCTGAAACCGTAGTCCTCCAGCGCCCATGGCGCGTGTTCGCGGCTCGAGCCGCAGCCAAAGTTCTCACGGGCCAACAAAATCTCGGCCCCTTGAAAACGTGTTCGGTTCAGCGCGAAGCTTTGATTGCGCGGCCGGTTTGCGCAATCCTGGCCCGGTTCGCCATGGTCCAGATAGCGCCATTCATCGAACAGGTTGGGGCCGAAGCCGGAACGCTTGATCGATTTCAGGAATTGCTTTGGGATCAGCGCATCGGTGTCGACATTGGCCCGGTCGATCGGCGCCACCAGTCCGTTCAGTGTAGTGAAGGCAAGCATGGGTTCTCCGTTACAGTTCGGTGCTATCGACAAAATGACCGGCCAGCGCCGCCGCCGCCGCCATCGCCGGGCTGACCAGATGGGTGCGTCCACCGGCCCCTTGGCGTCCTTCGAAGTTGCGGTTGGAGGTCGATGCGCAACGTTCGCCTGGTCCGAGCCGGTCGTCATTCATGCCCAGGCACATCGAACAGCCTGGCTCACGCCACTCGAACCCTGCCGCGCTGAAAATACGGTCCAGGCCCTCCGCCTCAGCCTGCGCCTTCACCAAACCGGAGCCGGGTACCACCAGCGCTTGCCGGATCGAGGCGGCAATCCGGCGCCCTTTGACCACCGCTGCCGCCGCACGCAGGTCTTCGATGCGGGCATTGGTGCATGAACCGATAAAGATCTTGTCCAGCCGGATCGCGTCGATCCTGGTTCCAGCCGCGAGCCCCATGTAGGCCAGCGCCCGTTCGATCCCGATCCGTTTGGCGGCGTTCGTCTCCAGACTTGGATCCGGCAAGGAATCGTCGATCGACACGACCATCTCCGGCGACGTGCCCCAACTGACCATTGGCCGCAATGTTGCGGCGTCGATTTCCACCACTTTATCGAACACGGCCCCGACGTCGCTGGACAGCGTGCGCCAATAATCGACGGCCTGGTCCCATTGCTCACCGTGCGGGGCGAAAGGCCGCCCCTTCAGGTAGCCGATGGTTTTTTCGTCGACCGCGACCATGCCAACCCTTGCACCCGCCTCGATCGCCATATTGCACAAAGTCATGCGCCCTTCCATCGACAGCGAGCCGATGGTGGTGCCGGCGAACTCGATTGCGTAACCGTTGCCACCCGCCGTGCCGATCCGGCCGATGATGGCTAATATCAAATCCTTGGCCGTGACGCCGGCGGGCAGGTCGCCCTCCACTTTCACCAGCATCGGCCTCATCTTTTTTATGGACAGGCACTGAGTCGCAAGGACGTGTTCGACTTCGGATGTGCCCACGCCGAAAGCGAGCGCGGCGAAAGCCCCATGGGTACTGGTGTGCGAGTCCCCCGCCACGACGGTCATGCCGGGCAAGGTCGCACCCTGCTCGGGTCCAATGACGTGGATGATTCCTTGACGCTGGTCGGACAGGCCGAATTGCGTGATGTTAAATTCGCGGCAATTGAGATCGAGCTGGTCAACCTGGATCCGCGACAGCGGATCCGCTATCCCCTGCGCTCGCGACGTGGTCGGCACATTATGGTCGGCTGTAGCCAGCACAGTTTCGCGCCGCCATACCTGACGCCCCAAATGTCGCAGCCCTTCAAACGCCTGTGGACTCGTCACTTCATAGACGAGGTGGCGATCGATGTAGAGCAAGGATGGCCCGTCGGGATTTTCCTTGACGACGTGGCGTCGCCACAACTTTTCAAATAAGGTTGTTGCGCTCATGGCGTGCTTCCGTGATAAGTGCTGGCCGGATCGAGCGCGACCGCCGCGCCCTGGCCCGCCAGCCTTTGTTGGTCCTTGCCGGAGCCGAGACCTCCGGGTTTCGGATAGAGACGGCTCGACAGTCCTGCCTTCATCACTTGGCCGGGTACTTCATGTCCGACGATGGCCGGCAACTGGCGGGCGATATCGAGCATGTCGTTCAGCCTGACGCCGGTGTCGTAGCCCATTGCCTCGAACATGTGAACCATGTCTTCGGTACAGACGTTGCCGCTGGCGCCAGGAGCGAAGGGACAGCCGCCCAGGCCACCCAGCGACGCATCGAAACGATCGATTCCACCATCCAGTGCCGCCAGCGCATTGGCCAGGCCCATCGAGCGGGTATTGTGAAAATGGGCGGTGAAGACGACCTGCGGCCAACGGGTCCGTACCGCGTCGCAAAGATGCGCCACCTGGGCCGGATTGGCGACGCCAGTGGTGTCGCACAGCGTCAGGCGCCCCACCCCCATGGCGACACATCGATCGACCAGCTCGAATACGCGCGACGCCGGCACTGCGCCGTCGAACGGACAGCCAAACGCCGTCGACAACGAGACGTTGATCGCCACCTTGCCCGCCACCAGCGCGACGATCTGCGCGAACTGCAGCAGCGACGCTTCGCACGTCATGCGCAGGTTGGCCATGTTATGGGTCTGGCTCGCGGACATGACCAGGTTGACCTCGTCGACACCGCAAGCCAAAGCACGCTCGCAGCCACGCAAGTTCGGCACCAAAGCGGTGTACTCGACCCCCGCCACTCGCTCGATCTGGCGCATCACCGTTTCGGCGTCAGCCAACGCGGGGATGGCTATTGGCGAGGTAAACGACGTCACCTCGATTTTTGCCAGGCCAGTCCGGCTGAGCGCATTGATGAGCTCCACCTTGCGCGCGGTCGAAATGAAGATTGGCTCGATCTGGAAGCCGTCGCGCACCGACACTTCCTGGATATACAAACGCTTGCCGTTGGCTGCTCGCATTGGGTCCACCTTAAATAATGCCGAACGAACGCATCCGCTTCAACTCATCGGCGCCGATACCGACCGAGGCCAGGACCTCGTCGGTATGCTCACCAAGCTTTGGACCAACCCAGTTGGTTCGCCCAGGGGTTTCGCTGAGCTTGGGCACGATGCCCGGGAGATCGATTGGCTGGCCGTCCGGCAACTCAAAACGCTCGATCATGTTGCGCGCCTTGTAATGCGGATCCTTGCTGATATCCTCGGCCGTATAGACGCGACCGTTCGGCACTGCCGCCTTGTCGAGCACCACCAGCACGTGTTCCAGATCATGCTGCATAGTCCACGCCGCGATCGCGGCGTCCAGCTTGTCATTTTGGCGTACCCGGCCGTCGTTATGTTCCAGATCCGGATCGTCGCCCAAATCATCGCGCCCAATCGCCCGCATCAAGCGCTTGAAGATGGCATCGCCATTGCCGGCGATAATCACATACTGGCCGTCGGCACATGGATAGGTATTCGAGGGCGAAATGCCCGGAAGGCTGGAGCCGCTGCGCTCTCGCACATTGCCCTGCACGCTATATTCGGGAATCAGGCTCTCCATCACTGCAAACACAGCCTCATAAAGGGCGACATCGATGAACTGACCCTTGCCGCCGTTGACCTTCAGGTGGTGCATCGCCATCAAGGCCCCGAGCGCGCCGTACAGCGACGCCAGCGTGTCACCCAGGCTGACCCCGACCCGCACTGGCGGGCGATCCTGGAAACCGGTTACGTAACGCAAGCCGCCCATGCTCTCCGCGATCGCCGCGAAGCCAGGCCGCTCGCGGTTCGGTCCGGTCTGGCCATATCCGGATATCCGCACCATGATCAGCGCGGGGTTGATCGCAGAGAGCTCGTTCCAGCCCAGGCCCCATTTTTCAAGTGTGCCGGGCCTGAAATTCTCGATCACAATATCGGCTTCAGCCACCAAGCGCCGCACAATCGCGCGCGCCTCCTCGAATTTCAGGTCCAGTGTCACAGACTTCTTGTTCCTGCTTTGGGTGTACCACCAAAGCGACGTGCCGTTATGTAGTTTGCGCCATTTGCGCAAGGGATCGCCTTCCTTCGGCGGCTCGATCTTGATCACGTCGGCGCCAAATTGCGCCAGCAGGCCACTTGCATACGGACCAGCAATCAAGGCCCCCATCTCCAGTACCTTGACGCCTTGTAATGGCGCCGACTTGATATCCGCGTTTTGTTCCATCCCGCCCCCCGCTGTTACCATAAAAAGCCGCAGCCCTTCAGAGAGCGCACGCACGGCGTACTTGGTTGCACAGTAGACGGCGGCAGTGGCATCGCCCCTAACCGCCGCTCATTTGGTGGCGCCCCTCAAGCGACAACCACTTTTGCTCATTGGGCTAGCTGATTCTGTGCTGCTCTCCCCCTCGCTGCCGCTATGTTTCGTCCGACGACCTTTGTCTGCTTTTTTGGGACAGCTGCACGACCACGGATCTAGATCGAACAACCGCCTCCGGCAGCAACGACGAAGTGCTTTAGCATGCGTATGTATACACAGTCGAAAAAAAAGTACAGTAGGCTCACTTTTGGTCCAATACGTGTACAGCTGCCCGATCAGTCGATTGCGCAATAAACAGATCCTGTCCAGGTCCCGCGCAGTGAATACGCGGCAGGCATTGGATGTTTGCCGCTTGATCCGAGGACTTCACCGGACCATCTTCCTCCAATGCTCCATGCTGACCATAGTGGGTTAGAACGATGAAATGCGGCTTGAATACGACACACCAGGCGGGAACGATCAGTACAGCTGCGATCGCGTTGACGATCAGCATAAAAGCCAGCAGAACGGCTGCATCGGACTGGAACCGTAAGTCAGACATGAAAACCCATAAAACCACACCCGCCGTCAAGGTCACCACGGTAAAGCTAACTGCATAGCCTGTGGTCGCTACCGCCGTGACGACCGCTTTCCTGACATCGTGCAAACGTGCCATCTCCTCCCTGATTCGATCCATGAAATAGACGGCATAATCAATTCCAACGCCAACGCCTACCGCAATCACGGGCACCGTGTTAACGCTCATGCCGATTCCTGATTTCGCCATGTATGCATACGTCAATAGCGTAGAAAACAGCATGGGCACAACCATTAGAAATCCGGCATGTAGAGAGTCGTAATAGATCGCTACCAGTACGAATGCCAATAGGATGACGCCGGGAATGATTACCCAGTGATCGGTATGCAGCGATTGATTCGTTGCCGCGGTGACCCCCACGATTCCCCCGCCGAGTTCGATATGCAGCCCGGGCACCTCCGCCTCAATCTTTCTGATCCCCTCTTTCGCCACCGCCACCACCCGGTCGATCGTCACCGCCTGAAGATCCTTGTAATAAAAGACCAGATTGGCTCGATCCTCGTCACCGTTGACGAACTCCCTGAGTGCGCCAGGAATTGGACTTGATGTCATGTAGGTAAACATGAGGCCGCCCGTCTCGTCGGCCGTGACGGGTAGCTGCATCCAGCGCGGATCCTCGTTATGGGTGAGTTTATTGACGAAACGAACAATTCCAGGGATCGCCTTGGTGCCGCCGCACGCAGGATCGCTCAGCATGTGCGCCTGGAAACGTTCGATCGCAGCTATCACCTCAGGGCGACGAATGCCCCCTTTTTCGTCGGTGCGGACGAGTACCTGCAATTCCTCCGCTCCGGGGAAGAGATTGTTGATCGCCTTGGTGGATTGGTTGTAATCATGCGTACGATGTAGCAATGGCGACCCAGGTTCAGATTCACCAAACTGGAGGTTAGGCAATAAGGTGCCCGCACCGATGACCGCGATCAGGCTGAGAGACAGAATGATCCGCGCACCACGCTCGGTGCCCCCGGTTCGATTCATGGCCGCGCCGAGGAAGTTTCTAATTCCGTGGTTTCCATTAATGGTGACCTTCGGCTGGGGCAGCACGGTAAGCGCCAGTGGCACCATGAAATGCACGGTGAAAATAACTGCAAAGCCCCAGAAGCCAGCGGACAGACCCAGTTTGTGATTGAACGGTGCCGCGCCCAACATAAGCACTGCAATACCGATTGCATCAACGATGATTGCAAGGGAGCCTGGCCTGAACAGTGCGTCAAGTGCATTTCGGGCGGACTGCTTCCCGTTCCTTGTGATTGACAGCTCCTCGTAATAGCGCGCTACCAATTGCACGCCATGGGACGCAGCGCGCGCCGCAATCAGGAATGGGATGGGTAGTGACAGCGGCTCCAGATTAATTCCCATCAGCGACATGAACCCAAGACCCCAGATCGAGGACAGCGCAATGCCCAACAATGGCAGAGCAATGCCATACAGGCGCCGAAAATATACAATCAGCAGAAGACTGAACAGCCCCAGTGTGTAAAAAAGGATGCGCACCATCTGGTCGGTATAGGTGTACACCCAGCCAGTCAATACCGGGTTCCCGGTGACGTAGACCTTGTGGCCGGATGCAGCCACCTTGTTTCTGACCTCCATCACGGCGGCGAAGGTCTTGGCGTAATCAATATCGTTTTCGTTGAGTTGTGCCTTGATGATTGCCGCTTTCAGGTCAGGCGACACCAGCAAGCCATACACATTCGGATTGGCGAGCACATCGTTTTTCAGTTGCTCCAGCTCGGCCGCGTCGCGCACGGGTTTCAACGAATCGTAGTACGGCTTGGAGATGAACCCGCCCTGCTCATCCAGCGAAAGCTTGCGCACCGTCCGGTGCGCAAGACTGGACACCAGGTCGTGGTTTACACCGGGCACGTTGTCAATGCCCTGGGTCGCTTGATTGATCAGGTGCAGCGTTTTGTCATTGAATACCGTACCTTGTTCCACTTCGATCGCCATCACGATCATGTTCGCGCCACCGAAATCTTCTTTTAGTTTGTTATAGACCTTGATGTAGGGATGACTCTGCGGCATCAAGTCCGAAAAATCCGTGTAGACGCGCAGCTTGGGCAGCGCCGAGCCGAACAGTATGGTCACGATCAGGACCAGCGACAACACGATCTTGGGGTTATCAAAAATCCATTCTTCCGCGCGATGCAGCGACTGCGTAATGGAGCGCTTTAATTTGGTAACCATGCCTTACCTCTTAAAATTGGAATGAGTGGTGTCGATCACGCGCACTAGGCCAGCCGGGCCGCCGATGGCCAGGCCCGCGCCGTTGGCCAGCGAGGCGGCGGCACTGAGCGGCACCGGAATTGGGTCGGGATACGCTACCTGCTGCCAGGTATCGCCACTGAGCCGCGCGACTACGCCGCCGGCGCCCACCCCATGCGGCACGCCGTCGTGCAGGAACAGCTGATAAAGCGCCAGGCGCGGCGTGGCGTTTGCCTGCCTGGTCCAAGTCTTGCCGCCGTCCGTCGTGTGCAGGATCTGGCCAGCAATCCCGCTGGCCCAACCTTCCATGCGGCTCGCAAAGAGCGTGGAATAGGGATAGAAATCGTCGGGCATCTTGCCCCGCTGCTCCCAGTGGGCGCCGCCGTCGCTGGTGACCGCGACCAGGCCGAATTCTCCGGTGGCGATACCGAAGCTCGCGTCCACAAACTGTATCGATGTGAGCTGCGCATCTTTGTTCAGGTCGGTGACCTGCCATGACGCGCCCCTGTCGGCGCTCATCGCGATGGTCGCCCGGGTACCGGCAATCCACCACCGTCCTTGCTGGTCGCAAGTCAGGGTCAACGCTGTGGTGGGTTTGGCGAACTTACTCCTATTCCACTTGTTGGCTGCCGGGCCGGATGACCACACGCTCTGGTAGAAATCAATGCCGAAGAAGCTTCCGTCCGGACACACAGCCAGGCCGATCATGGAGGCCTGCCCCAGCGCGTGACGTTGCCAGCTCTTGCCGCTGTCATTCGATACCAGCACCGCACCGCTTTGGGTGCCGGCCACGATGGTGCCTGCAGCGGACACCATCGACTGGATGATGTCGTAGCGTTGAATCGGCTTTGCACGCTCGGCCAGGATGGTTGAAGGATCGGGCGCAGAGGTACAGCCGGTAGCCAAAACCGCTGTCACCAAAGCCAACGCCCGTCCCCTAGCAGCAAATGCGAAAGACATCTTGTTTCCTCTTTTTGAAAATATTGCGACGACTTCGTCGAACTGATGAGGGAGCACCTCGGGACGGGTTAGCCCACCCAGGTTTGCCGATGCAATCAAGAGTGGGTTGCGCAGTCCTCTTTGCGCGGTCCGGCGATCGCGCCGCCGGATCCTATTTGCTGTTAGTTGCGAATTGCATCAAGCGAGTACACGTTGAGGGGCGTTTCACCAACGACGGTGCGCTGCCCCAAGGTGGTACACTGGTTCGACTGGACATCGATCGCTCCCGCCGCGTCCCAGACCCACACTCCGTACTTCTTGTTCT
Organism: Janthinobacterium sp. 67; assembly: GCF_002797895.1. Lineage (NCBI taxonomy): Bacteria > Pseudomonadati > Pseudomonadota > Betaproteobacteria > Burkholderiales > Oxalobacteraceae > Janthinobacterium > Janthinobacterium sp. 67. Next base: position 21,692 of record NZ_PGES01000002.1, read on the forward strand.
GCGCGACTTGGCCATCAGGATGTCCCACCCCCTGCATGTACAGTTTCCACAGCTCGCCTTTGCGGTCGTATGTCACGTTTACCGAGGCGAAATAGGACTCCGCATCGAGGTACATGATCCGCTTGCTGATCGGATGGTCGCCCTTGACCGGCGTCATTTCGACCATATACACCTTGCGCAGGGACCAAGGCGCGTTGACGTAGCACTCACCCTTGCCATGGTGCGCGGTGAACTTCCAGTCGGGCTGCTTTTCGGCCTCGGTCAGCTTGGCATCGTTGTGGTTGTAGAACGGCATCAGGACATTTTTGGTGCCGAGGTATTTCCATTTCATGTCGGTTATACGCGCGTTATAACCGTGGAACTCTTCGATCATCAAGTTGGACCCGAGGAAGGGATCGGTTGCCGCACCGGTGGAGAGGCGACGTGCCCGGCGCTGAAAGCCGAGATAAAGCTGGCCATCGTCGTACTTGGCGTTGTCATTGAAACGCTTGAACAGCAGCGCCGTATCCTTCAGATCCTGCGGCGCCGTTACACGCATCAGCAAATATTGAAAGTTGTCACCGACATTGGGCTTTACATCCTGTGGTTCGATCAGCGTACGGCCATTCAAATTCTTCAGGTAGGTATCAATCAGCACCGTTCGGTTGACCTTGCCGGAGGTCGCATCTTTATATTTCCAGACAAAAGGAAGAACTGCCGCATCGTCCGGGATTTCGAGGTTATAGCGATGGTTCCAGGCCATCTTTTCGCCCATGTTCGGGTCCGACGCACTAGGCTCGCCGGGAAACGGACGTCCTGCCACATACCCGCCGATTGCGCCGGAGCCCGCCTTCAGGGTCACCTTGCTCGAATACTTGGCAGTGGCGGCGATATACGCTTTCGGATAAGGCGCGCTGATTTGCTTGCCAACTGTGATTTCGACGTCGCCGCTCTTGACCCGCTGGTACACCTCGGGAATCAAGGCGTCCTTGAACTGATCGGCATTTTGCTTGTTGATGACGGTGCCGGCGGTCAGCCCGGGAAAACTGGGAAAGCCATCCTTGTACGGGCGGAACGAATTCTCGATCTCCGCCTCTGTCGCGGCCTGACCCGAAACGTGCAGTACCGAACCCATGGCAAATACAAGCAATGATCTGATGAATAGTTTCATGGTATATATCCTGTCTTTAGAGTTTATAGGTCAAGCTGACGAAGACTTCGTCCTCTTTTACCGCGGTGCCCATAATGCCGGCCTTGAATCGGCCCAGCGGCTCAATTCCCTGCAAGCCCAGCGAGCCGGTTGCCGGAGCACAGGAGCGGCAGTCGTCAAAGTCGTAACGTTTCTGGTCGGAGCTGGTCTTGATATTCGCCCCGGCCTTGAATCGCAGACGATCTGTGGCGAGCCACTCGATCGAAGGAAGAAACGCTGTTGCCCGCGCATTGAAATCGTGCGCAACTATCAGAGTGGCATTCAGCGTGTCCTGCATATATTGCGACCGCAGCGCGATCGTGCCGGTGTAGCTATTCTTCGCATCGACCACACCAGTGGTTCCCAACAGGCCCTGTGTGCGCTCGTGGTCGAAAATATGCTGGTAAAACAGCTGAGCCGATACGGTGACCGTGCGCTGGGGATTCAGGAATGGAATGCTGGTCGGGCGATCCAGGCCGATCACTGAACGGAATACCTGGTTGCGCGAGAACAGCCCGGGCTTGTTGGTGTTGATGAATTCTTCGCCGTTTGTCACCGCCCCCTCCAGCCTCACCGTGGTGTTCAAGGACTCGAGCGAGAAGTCGGCCGAACCGCCGAACAGGTTGACACGCGGGTAGACAACATCGAATGCAACCGTATATGGCCTGATTGCGTGCAGGCTCGGTGCTTGCGAGCGGTAGGTCAGCGCATTCAGCGAGAAAGCGATGCCGCCGTCCCGGCTGACACCGTCAAATTTGATGCCAAGCTGCGTGTTGTTCAGCTTCCATTGCGGCAAGTTTACGTTGCGAAACCCCAGCACGCCGGACGGCACGTCAACCGCAAAGGCCCCAGGAGTTCCCGGCGGTGCGCCGAGCGCCGTGGCGGGCAGGATATTGGCGACCGTGCCGCCGTTATCCCACAGGTTGGCCATGCCCCGGAAGAAGCAGCTTGCATCCAGCGGGCTGTTCGGAGTCCCGCACTGGCCAAAATTATGCGGGCGGAATTTATCGAAGTTCCACACCACTTGCAGGTTGCGCTCGGACAGGGAGGTGCCGGCCCCCATCCGGTAATTGCCCTGCACCATCCACATCGGAATGCGGATGTCCTCGAATTCGTCATAGATCGAATTGCGCGAGTAGTCGACCGGGTTGATCACATCCAGTACCCGGAACAGGTCGGTTCGCCCCCACACCACTTGCTGCTTGCCGACGCGCAGGAAAAACTGCTTGCCGTCCCCCATGTCGAACGTTTTATCCGCATACAGCTCGCGGATGAAATCGAGGCGGTCGTTAAATTCGGGCGATTCGAGATTCGAGCGCGTCTGATCGCCATAGCCGCCAAAATCCCGGCACCCGCGCGCATCGGTGTCGCAGGGACGGACCGGCACGCCGAACGCGAATCCGCCTTGCTGATTGCCCTTATTCCAGCGATCACCCAGGGCCCGTAATCCCGCATTGGGATTATTGGCCGCGTTGAATGCGGGCCCCGGCCCTGGCCCCAGCGGCGCGGCTGGATTGCCTGTCGGGGCGACAGGAATGCCCCCGCTCATTGGAACGAAAGCATTCGACGAAATAAAGGGGGGCAAGCTGCCCGCCAGTACCGGTCCGCCGCTATTGCCAAGCTGAATCGGGCCGCCGGCCTTGTTCCCATATTTCGTATCGTTCAAACGGTAGACGCCATCGAACGTGCCGCGGAAGATACCCCGAAAATTCCAGCCATCGCCTAGCGATTTCCTGGCGTCTGCCTTCAGCGTGTTGCGGAATTTGCTGAGCCCTACGTTGTCTCCGGTGGCATCCTCGCCACGGAAGTGCGTTGCATTTTCGTAGTAGAGATCCACTTGCCATGGCGAGGTCACGTCCGCCACCGGCTCCGCGGATGCGTAACCCAGCATGCCAGTCGCAACTATCGACAGCGCGGCCCGCAATGCCATGGACCTGCGCGCGACGGCGATATTCCAAACTCGATACCTCATCATTGCTCCTCCTCCATTAGAAATCATCTTTTGAACTTATTTTTTTCCGCCACCAGCGCTACCGCTTACCCGTCGTGCCCCCTTAAGAAACCTTGGGTCCTGGTTGGGACCAGCCGGCGGGTGACGGCTTATGGATGCTTTTCAGGTACACCAATTATCGGGAGCTAACTACAATAGATAAAGAGACTATGATGAATTGGCGCAATCACTGAAATGAATAGAGATAAGCGGAGAACGCCAAAACGCGCGCCATGGCCGCCGCGCCAGCAGCAAACGAAGGCGCGGCTGCGCCGTGAATTTGACGATGGCGCGAACAGCCACGCCGCCCAGTGCAGCCGCGCGCATTCGCCGGCGCCGGATTGATGCGCCTGGTGATGAGTTTCGGGCGCAATGGCGCTACGCCCGGATCGGGCGTGCGTCACGCGAGCTTGTCGTGCAAGGTGCGGATTGCCTGCGCAAGCCGACTCAGAATGCTTCGCGCCACAGGTCGAGCACCTGTTGCACCGGGCGATCGGAGTAGCTGAACAGCACTGCCTGCTCGTCCGCTTCCAGCTGGTAGGGCATCCATGACGGGCAGACGAAAACATCCTTGGGACCGAACTCGAACGATTCGCCGTCGATGACACAACGCCCCGTGCCCTCGACGACCGCGTAGACGGTCGAGTCGGTCGATCGGTAGGGAATCCCCTTGAAGCCGCGCGGCAGCAATTGCATGAAGGTGCCGATCGTCGGTATCGCCCAGTCGCCGGTAACAGGATTCGTGTATTGCAGTTTGTAGCCCCAGCACGCATGCTGCGAGCCATGCGTCTTCATCGTCTCGAGCGCCGCACGCGTGCGCTCATATGGATACCAGAACAACGGCGAGGTGCGCGAGCGCGGCCGGTACTCAACCGGCTTCATGGTGTTGCCGAATCGGGCCAGATTGTCGCCTGCACTGTGGTTGATCGACTGGCGTTCGTGCTCCCCCTTTTCCATGAACTGCGCATCGAGAAGTTCGACGAGGGGCAAGTCCAGGCCATCGAGCCACACCATCGGTTGGTCAGACGGGTTGCCATGATCGTGGAACGACCACGAGGGGGTGATCACGAAGTCGCCGACATTCATCGTGACCTTCTCGCCATCCACCGCCGTGTAGGCGCCCTGGCCGTGCAGGATGAAGCGCAGCGCCGATTGCGAATGGCGATGCGCGGGCGCCACTTCACCGGGAAGGATCAGCTGCAATCCGGCGTACATGCTGTGCGTGATGCGCGAGCGGCCGCGCAGTCCCGGATTCTCCAGCACCAGTACGCGCCGCTCGGCCTCCCTAGCGGTGATGAGCTCACCGGCCTCCTGCAGCCAGGGCCATACCGTGCTCCAGTTCCACAGGTAGGGACGGCAAGGCGTATTCGGCGTGGCGGTGACCAGCGCGTGCAGCACCTCCCACAACGGCGTGCAATTGGCATGATCGATCTTGTCATAGAACGTTTTGCGTTCGCGTGTTGCATCGGCTTGCGGCATCGGCATCATCCGGCCTCCTTCATGTTTTCGGTGAGTTGGAACTTCATTCGGATCGCACCGCCACTTCCATGCGGCCGACACCTTGCAGTTCGACGACGATGCGATCACCCGGCAGCACCGGGCCGACGCCCTCCGGCGTGCCAGTGAAGATCACGTCGCCGGGGTGCAGCGTGTAGAAGGAGGAGGCAAACTCGATCAGCTCGGGAATTCCGATAATCAGGTCGCGCGTGTTCGCCCTTTGCCTCGCCTCATCATTGACGGTCAGCCAAAAATCCAGGTTGGCGGAGTCTGCAATCTCGTCGGCGGTGACCAGCCAGGGACCGAGCACCGAGTAGGTATCGATCGACTTGCGCAGGCTGCGCTCCTCCGGGCCGCGTACCGTCATGTCGAGGCCGATGCAATAGCCGGCGATGTAGTCCGACGCTTCCGCGCGCCCGATGTTCCGGCCCGATTTGCCGATCACCACAACCACTTCAGCCTCATGGTCGTTGCGCCGGTCAGGATGCTGCAAGGCGATGCCCTCGGCGGGACCGACCAGCGAACTGTTCGCCTTGAGGAACAGGCCGATTCGCTGGATCTCCGCGACCTGGCTGTCATGATGGATCTGCGGTTGCGCCCTCGCCTCGTCCAAGTGCTTTTTGTAATTGACCGGAGCGGCAATGATCTTGCCCGGATTGGCGATCGGACTGAGCAGCCTGATGTCGGCCAGAGGCCGGGTCCGGCAGTGCGGCGCAACGGCTTCGATTCGTGCTCGAAGCTGCGGCAGGTTGGCGATCAGAGGATCGTAATTCGGCAGCGGATAGCCATGGCGAGGCAGGCAATCGAGGGCCGCCGAAACATCGCGAACGACTGTCCCTTCCACGATGCCGAGCCGATTGTCGTCAAAGCGGCAAATTTTCATAACGCAGACTCCTGGTTGAACTGGTTTTTTATTGGCGTTGTCAGTACTGCGAGGCCGGCACATGCAGGGCCAGGCCTTCCAGGCTGGAATCGACCGTCAGGCGGCAGCTCAGGCGGCTGATCGCCTGGACTGCCACCGCGAATTCGAGCATCTTCTGCTCGGTCTCGGTTTTTGCGGGCAAGCGGTCAACCCACGCCGGATCGACGTACACATGGCAAGTCGCGCATGCGCACGCGCCGCCACAGTCGGCGTCGATGCCCGGTACATTGTTCGCTACCGCCACTTCCATCAGCGACATGCCAAGCGGCGCGTCGATGACCATCGTGGTGCCGTCCGCGATCATAAATTTGATATGTGCCATTGATTTCCCTTTTAATTGGTCGCCCCGGCCTGCAGCGGTACCGCGAAATCAGCCAGTTGCCCGGCCGTTACTTCGGCTCCGTGCCGGATCAGCGTGCGTCCCACCATGAAATCCTGTGGCGCGTCGAGCGCCTCCACCGCGACGACGCGCCGATTGCGTAGATACCAGACCGACTGGCTGACCGATCCAACGGCGCGGTCCGGCACGATGCGCAGCACGGCTTGGTCATGGTCTTGCGCCAGGCCCGCCACCTGAATCCGGTGCTGGTACTGGTCGGACCAGAACCAGGGCACCCCAACCGGCGGCGGCGGCTTTCCGGCGATCGCGGCGGCGGCGCATTTCGCCTGGTCGATGGCGTTCTGCACCGACTCGAATCGCAGGCCGGCGCCGTACAGCGGATGCGCCTGCTCGGTGCAGTCTCCAATCGCGAAGATGTCCGGATCGCTGGTGCGGCAATGCGCATCCACGCGGATCGCGCGGCCGCATTCGATCCCCGCAAGCGTCGCCAGGTCGATATTTGGCTCGGCGCCGATGCCGATCACCAATGCATCGCCGGTGAAGGACGCAGCCCCGTTCGCGGCATGGATGACGAGCGCGCCGGAACGGTCGGCCTCGATACGGTCGATCGAAGTATCCAGATGCAACCGAACGCCGCGCTGCGCATGGACTGCCTCGATGACATTTGAGGTCGCCGCGCCGACCGAACGCTGCATGACACGCGGTGCCGCTTCGAAGACGGCGACCTCGATGCCGAGCTGGTTGGCCGACGCCGCCACTTCCATCCCGACATAGCCGGCGCCCATGATCGCCAGTCGCCGTGCGCTGGCGAGCACCGCGGAAAGTGTGGCGGCATCCTCGAGCGTACGCAAATAATGGAGCCGCCCCGGCGCATGCGGCAGGCGCGCATAACGCCTGGCACGCGCACCGGTGGCGAGTACCAGCTGCCCATACTCGATCGAGGTGCCATCGTCCAGATGCAGCAGATGCTGTTGCCGCTCGATTGCGACCACGCGCGACCCTAGCCGGACGTCGCAGCGTATCGTTTCGTAGAAACCCGGCGGGCGCAGCTGGATCGCGTCGCAAGTCGCTGTTCGCTGGAGAAAGCCCTTGCTGAGCGGCGGCCGCTGATACGGCAAATACATCTCTTCGCCGACCAAGGTCACCGCGCCGGAGTAGCCCAGCTGCCGCAATGAGGCGGCGGCCTGGCAAGCGGCCTGCCCCGCACCGACGATCACGATACCTGTACCCATCGTCGTGCTCCCCTAACCCAGCTTCACCAGCATCTTCTGGATACCCCGGAAGCGCGCGTTGCGGTTGAATATGGGTTGTCCGACCAACTCGAGCCTTGGGAACCGCCGCGCCAGCCGCGGCAACGCGATACTGGCCTCGAGCCTGGCCAGCGGCCTGCCGAGACAGACGTGGATCCCCGCGCCGAAGGCCAGGTGCGGGTTGGGCCGGCGCGTCAAGTCGAAGCGGTCCGGTTCGGCGAAAGCGCGCTCATCGCGGTTGGCCGACGCCTGGGCGATAATAATCTCAGTATTGGGTGCTATGGTTCCACCCGGGATGGTGATTTCACGCGTCGTGCGCCGGCCCTGGAGTTGCAGAGGAGTCGAATAGCGCAGGCACTCCTCGATGCCCGTACCGATCACCGCGGGGTGCTTGCCGAGCGTATCGTATTGCTCACGGTTGTGCAGCAGCACCAACGTCGAGAGCCCCAGCAGGTTGGTGGTGGTCTCATGCCCGCCGTTCAGCACCACGATGCACATGTGGAGCATCTCGTCTTCGGTAATCGTCTCGCCCCGCTGTTCGGATGCAACGAGTGCGCTGATGATGTTGCTGGGCGTTTCCTCGATCGGCCGCGCGCGCCATTGATTCACGAACGCCAGCAGATATTCCTTGAAGCTCGCGGTGGCCGCGTGGCCTGCGCGGATTGCCTCCGGCGTCACCGCAGGATTAAGCGGGAGCAGCACCTGTGCGCCAAGGTCGCGGATGCGGGGCCCGTCCGAGCGGGGCACGCCGAACACGTCGCAAATCACCTGGACCGGAATGCGCGACGCAAAGTCCGAAATGAAGTCGAACTCGCGCCTGCCCTCGAGTTCATCGAGCAGGCGATCGACGATGTCTTCGACCGTGCTGCGCAGGCGCTCGATCGACGACTGGTTGAAAAACGGATTGACGATGTCGCGCAGCCGATCGTGATCGGGCGGATCGCGAAACAACATGGTCGTGGTGTGATGCTCGAGCAGCGGACCTTCGCCGAACTTCTGGCGATACATGTCTTCACGGTTGACCACCCCCGACAGGTCGCGCCATACCGCCTTGACGTCCTCGTAGCGGGTCACCAGCACCGAGCCGTCCGCGTTGCGGTGCAGCGGGTCGTTATCGCGCAGCGCCCTGAAGAACGGATAGGGATCGTCATAGTACGCGTCGGGCAGATTGAACAGGTCGAACGGCGCGTCCGGCAGGACGCTCGCGCTGCTTGCAGATTTCATGTAACGATCCCATCTCGGTTGATTCATCATTTCCGCTCCGGCTCCCTGGCCGGGGCGGCAAGCGGCGTACCGGCCGACCTGATCGAGCGATCAGCCGGCCGGACCCTCCGCCCTCAGCGTTGCCTGCACTGCGGCCCGGTCCGCCACGCGTGCGAGATAGCCGGTGAGCACCGGCCAAGGAGTCAGGTCGACCGCGACCCACTGGCCCCAGCCCAGCACAGTGAACAGGTAAGCATCGGCAACGCTGAAGGCGTCGCCCATCAGGTAGCGTTTGCCGTCCAGCCGCGTGGACACATGCTCGAAGCGGCGGGCCAACACGTCCTTCACGCCGGCTTTCCATTCCTCAGGCGCCTTCGGGTTGAACAGCACGCCGAAACTCTTGTGCAGTTCGGTGGAAATAAAGTTCAGCCACTCCTGCAGCCGGTAGCGCTCCATCGATCCGGCAGCCGGCGCCAGCTGCTTCTCGGGCACGCAGTCGGCGAGGTACTGGACCAGCGCCGCCACTTCGGTGAGCACCTGGCCGTCGGCCAGCTTGAGCGCCGGCACGTAACCTTTCGGATTGATCGCCGTAAAATCGAGGCCAGCCTCGGTCTTCCTGGTAGCCAGATCCACCTTCTCTTTTTCGAACGAGAATCCCCCTTCGTTGAGGACGATGTGGGCAGCCAGGGAGCAGGCGCCGGGTACGTAATAGAGTTTCATGTCTTCCTTTCGGGTCAATCAAGAATTCAAGCCGTGGGCGGCTTATGCCGTCTTTTTGGGACAACTGGCATCCGCGGGCGCCCGGACGAACACGGCGCCGTCCTGGACGACGACCTCATAGGTCTGCAGCGCAATCTCACATGGAAACGACAGCGCCTTTCCGGTACAGACGTTGAAGGTGCCGCCGTGCAGCGGACACTCGACGATGTCGTTTTCAAAGTACCCGTCGGTCAACAGCGCGGTGTTGTGCGTGCACACGTTGCTGGTGATGTAGATGCGGCCATCGACGTTGAATGCCGCCAGCGGGGGGAAACCCTGAATCTCCAACGCCGTCATGTCGCCTGCGACGTCGCCGGTGGCGCACACCTTGATCAGTTCATTCATAAAACCACCATTTCTCCAAGTGAAAGCCGATGCGCACCGGCCGATATCATCGGCCTGCCGCACGACGTGGACAGCCCGCTTATGCCGGCTGCAGTTCGTCGCCGCCATTGACCTTCATGATGCCGCGCACACCGAGACCGCCATCCGTATTGATGACGACGCCGGTAATGGTGGCGGCGTTTTCACGCGAGGCCAGCAGTACGAATGGGCCACAGTAATCGCGAGGCTCGGGCGACACGCGCAGCGGCGTAATGTCGCGCAGGATCGCGTCGAGGTGGTCGATCTGGTCGAGTTGCTGGTGCGCGGTACCCGTGGCTGCCAGGCCGCTCAGCTGGGTCACCATGCCGCCCGGCGCCACACCATTGACCCGCACGTTGGGGGCAAGCTCGTGGGCGAGCTGGCGGATCACGCCGACCAGGGCGTGTTTCGACGCGGTGTAGATCGGTCCGCCGCCGCCTGGGTAGAAGCCGGCGTTCGACACGGTGAAAATCATGCTGCCGCGCGATTTGAGCAATTCGGGCAATGCCGCTTTTGCGCCGAGCAGGCCGGCCTTCACGTTGATCGCGAACAGTTCGTCGAAGGCGGGGCCGAGCTGTTCCGCATCGAGCTGCGCCAGCCCGGCAAAAAAATCGAAGATGCCGGCATTCGCCACAAACGTGTCGAGCTTGCCGAAGCACTCTACCGTTGCCCTGACGGCCATTTCGTTATCGCGGTAGGAAGTCACGTCGCCGGCCACAGCGCACACCTTGTCGCCGAAGTCCTTTTTCAGCTGCGCCACCTTGGCCTCGTCGCGCTCAAGAATGCCGACTGCCGCGCCTTCGTCGAGAAAGCGCTGGACCAGGGCGCGGCCCAGGCCCGAACCACCACCAGTCACCAACACCACATCACCTTGTAACCAACCCATTATTTTCTCCCTGTTTTTGATAAAAATCACCCGCACAATCACTCGCGACCGGACACCTTGCGCGCCGGCTCAGTCCTCCGGCACGGCCGCTGCGGCGCGACAGCCTGTGTCGACCAGCACGCGGCCATCCACGATATGCACCGCATACGTGCGGATGTCGTCGACCAGCGGTGCGCACTTCGCCTTGCCGGTGCGCACGTCGAACTTTCCTTGATGCAATGGACACTCGATCTCATGGCCATCAAGAAATCCGTCACACAGCCGCGCGTGGCCATGCGTACAGATATTGTCGGTGGCGAACAGATCGCCACCGACGCGATACAGGGCCAGGCTCCTGCCGCCGGCTTCAATGCCGATCACATCGTCTTCGGGGACAGCATCGAGCGCCGCCACGTCGGTCCATCGTTGATTCATGGCAGGGCCTCAGATCGGGTAAATCAGCGAGTTGGGAATCATCTCGCTGTCGTAGATGCAGCAGCGCGATGCGAATTTCATGCCGTTCGGAGTGCGGCAAATCGTATCGATATAGCGTCCCACGTTGAACACCGTGGAGTCTCCGTTGAGCTTGGTACGGAACACGGCATAATTGGCTTCCGAGGTAACGCGGTCGCCCTCCTGCGTCAACACCAGCGGCATGCCGACGACGTGGCGCTGGTAGTACGGATCGTGGAACAAGGTTTCGCGAATGCCATACGCACGGTCTTTCAACATGCGGCGGCTGATGAATGACATGGTGGCTAACGGGAACCCACGCTCATGGTTTTCGCGCGGCTGGACCTTGTACTCGCACTCTTCGGTGAAAAAATCCACCCACCGGTCCCAATCGCCGGCATCGACGGCAGCCGAGTAGTCGGCATACAGGCGCAGCAAATCCAGATAGGTTTGGAAATCGGTCGTCATCACAGCTCCATTACCTTGCGCCAGTAGTTGTACATGCCACGAATGAGCGTCTCCGTCACCATATGGTCGGCGTTGCCGCATTCATGGCCACCCAGCTCGGCCACGGTGCGGTGAAACGGCTTCTGCTCGAATCCTTGCTGTGAAAATTCAATGACCTCGCCATCGTCGGCGGAGACGAAGCCGGCCGGCCCGAACAGGTTCGCCTGGATCAGGCGGCGCTCGGTCATTTCCGGCGTGTCGTCCTCGAACCCGAAATGGGTCCACACGAAGTCGAACGAGCCGGATCCGTTCGGCTGGATGTGCCGCGTCGACACGCTGTTGACCTGCTGCTGGAATACGACGCTCGGGAAGATCGTCATCATGACGGCGGTCGGCTCGCCCCACCATGGCTCGTGCACGATATCGAGCAAGCGCTTGTCGTTGATCTGCATGCTTTCTTTGAAGCTCGTCACGCCTGCTGTGACTTCGCTTTTCGCGCCGCCGGTGCCCCTGGTCGAAATCATCGCGGCATGACGGTACTGGCTATCCATCTTCAGTTCCGACTTATTGTCCGCACGCCACAGGCCGTACGTGACGAACCATGTATGCAATAGACCCGGATGGTAGGGATCCTTGATATTCTCCTGCATCAGTTTCCAGTTGCCCGGAATGCGCTGTCGGTTGTAACCGAGTATCGTCAGCTTGCGGCCGCTGAACAGGCGGTCGAAGTAGCCAAGAATGTCAGCGCCCAGATACTGCTCGAGGCTTTCGACGCCGTGGTCGAACGAAGCGAACACGACGCCGCCGCGCGTGGCCACCTTCAGCGTATTCAGGCCGTGTTCCTCGGTTTTGAATTCCGGCGGCATGCCGCCGTTGACCTTGCCATCGCGCTTCACCCCACGGCGGAACGGAACGCCCTGCAGCTCGCCATTCAGGCGGTAGGTCCATTGATGGTAAGGACAGACCAGTTCCTTCTTGTTGCCGCTGCGCTCGCGGCAGAATTGCATGCCCCGATGGGCGCATACATTCTCGACCACGTTAATGGCGCCATCCTGGTCGCGTGTCATGATGACGGACCGCTCGCCGACGACTGTTCTCTTGAAGTCGCCGGCATTCGGGATTTCCGCTTCCAGGCCGACATAGCACCAGTGGCCGTGATAGAAAAACCGTTCGAGTTCGCGCTTGTACAGCGCTTCATCGGTATAGGCCCAGAATGGAACGCGGCTGGAACCTTCTGCCTCCCACACCGGGTCCTTGGGAAATACCACCGGAATGTCACCCATATTTGTCTCCTTGCGTTTTCTGGCTGGCTCGGTGCGATGTCAGGCAGCGACGCTGACTGCAATCTCGCCCAGTCCATCGACTGCGCCGCGCATTACATCGCCGCGATTCACGCGGTTCACGCCCTCCGGGGTTCCGGTCATGATGATGTCGCCGGGCTCCAGCATTTCGTACTGCGACAGACAGGCAATACACTCAGGCACCGACCAGATCATCATTTCAATGTCCGACGACTGCCTGCCTTCACCGTTCACGGTCAGCGAAATCGCGGCGGACTTCGGATGTCCGACCTGTTCCGCACGATGCACCGGACCGATCGGCGCGGAATGCGAAAATGACTTGCCGAATTCCCACGGGCGGCCTTTGTCGCGGGCGTCGAGCTGGAGGTCGCGGCGCGTCATATCCAGGCCGACCGCGTAGCCGTAGACATGCTCCAACGCCTGCCCGACCGGAATGTCCGCCCCGCCCTTGCCGATCGCCACCACCAATTCGATCTCAAAATGAAAATTGGCGGTCATCGGCGGATACGGAATGGTCACCAGTGACGCGCCGGCTTGCACCGTGGCGCAGGCCGGCTTCATGAAGAAGAACGGTGGGTCGCGATCCGGATCCTTGCCCATCTCGCGCGCATGCGCGGCGTAGTTACGGCCAACACAGAAAATCCGATTGACCGGGAAACACTCACTGAGCCCGGCAATGGCCAGCGTGTACATTGGAGCGGGTGTAACTGCATACTTCATTTCAAGTCCTAGCGTGGAGAGTCATTCGATGTTTCAATGCGCTGGCCATCCTGGCGCCGCCCATCGTGTCTGGTGTTGGAACTGCCTGCTGCGTACATTTGCACGGTTCAAGTGCCGCTCGCGTAAAAAGCGTCGGCGTGTATATGTTCGGGCAACACGCCCTTTTCCTGGACCAGCAGCGTCGCGGCCTCGACCATCGGCGGGGCACCGCACAGGTAGGCGCGCCAGCCAGCCAGGCTGTTCCAGTCGGCTGCCAGCGCGTCGGTCACCAGCCCGCTGCGCCTGCGTGCATCGTCATTCCCCATGGCGACCACGATGTGGACGTGCAGATTGGGGAAGTCCGCCGTCAGGGCGTCAAGCCACTGTGTGCCGTACAAGTCTTTCGGCGAACGCACCCCAAAGTACAGATGAATAGGGTTGGTCATCCCCGCGGTCAACGCGCCTCGCAGGATCGACAGGACGGGCGCCAGGCCGGAGCCGCCGGCGACACACAGCATCGGCCCCTGGTGCTTCCTGCGCAGGTAGGCGGCGCCCATCGGCCCACTGGCCCGGACCGCGTCGCCTACCTTGAGGGTGTCGGCGATGTAGCTGCTGACCCGTCCGCCAGCCACCAGGCGGATCTGGAACTCCAGCTCCGCGTCGTCGCTCAAGCCAGCCATCGAGTACGGACGCACATGCTGCGGCGTGAATTGCAGCTGGACATACTGACCTGGCGAGAAATCCAGCGGCTTGGACGGGCGCAGGCGCAGGCGCTTGATGTCGTGCGTCAGGTCCTCGATCGAGGCGACCGTCGCTTTCACGATCCGCGCCGGATGCACGACCACTTCGTCCGACTCCGCGATCTCGATGGTGCAGGCCTCGATCAACACGCTCTGGCAGGCCAAGACATGGCGGTCGCCATTCAGGTTCGGCACCTTGTATTCCTGCCCCAGTTCCATCACCTGGCCCGCCACGATTTTGCAACGGCAGGTTCCGCAACGGCCCGCGATACAGCTGTACGAGATAGGGATCGCGTGCTCCCTGAGCACCTCAAGCAGGTTGGATCCTGGGTGCACGTCGATCAGGCGGTTCTGCGGCTTTACAAACAGGTTCATCACAATAGGCTCTAAAATTTAGGGTAATTAATCTTAGTCCGCCGACCAATATTAAAAAATAGAATGTCGTGAATTCAGTGAATCACTCACCTAAATAGTGGCAACAAGCTCGGCTGCGGAATGGCGAAAACGCTCGGGCATGGCCGGTGCGACCGAGCTGGCGCCATCCTCGCTGAAATCCGAAAACGTCTTGTAAATGACGCCGCGCATCCACTGATTGCCCGGCTCTTTGTGAAACCTCGCGTGCCAGAACAGATTGATGGCGATTTCGGGGAACGGCACCGGATGGGCGGAATAACTGAGCCCGAACGGCTCCAGGCTTTGACGGGCGAAGCGTTCGGGTACCGTGGACACCAGGTCGGTGTCCTGCAGGATGTGGCCGACCGAGACGAAATGCGGCACGCTGAGCACCACGCGCCGTTGGCCGCAGTGGCGTTCCAGCACCTCGTCCACATTCAAGTGGCCGGTATCGGCCGACACCACCATCAGGTGGTCCGCGCCGGCAAATTCTTCCAGCGTCACGCCCGGCTTATCGAGTACATGCCCCTTGCGGAACAGGCAGACATAGCGTTGTTTGAACAGGCGGCGCTGGAAATATCCGGCTTTCAGTTGGGGCAACAGGCCGATCGCCAGATCGATATTGCCAGCGTCCATTTCCTCCGCCAATTTGATCGCGCCATTGCGCACGGTGCTGATCGTCACCCCCGGTGCTTCGCGCGCCAGCGTGGCCATCAGCGTCGGCAGAAAATAGATTTCGCCGATGTCGGTCATCCCGATCGTGAACTTGCGCGTGCTGGCAGTCGGGTCGAAGGTCTGGCGCTGGTTGAGAGTGGTCAGGATCGTCGACAGCACGTAAGCGATCGGCTCGGCCAGCTGCTCGGCAAACGGCGTTGGCTGCATGCCGCGCGAAGTCCGCAAGAAAAGGTCGTCGCCCATCAGTCGCCTGAATCGCTTCAAGGCGTTGCTGACCGCCGGTTGTGTGACGCCAAGCTTGGCCGCCGCGCCCGAAACGCTGCGCTCGAGCAGCAGCTGGTTGAAGACAACCAATAGATTCAGGTCGATGTCGTTCAGGTTCATGGGTGGCCAAGCTCCTTACGCGCCAGGTTCCGCATCCGGCTGACGCGAAGGATGGGCAAGTTGAAAGGCGCTGAGCGACTGGCACGCCTGGTCGATCGCCATCAGCGTCGGATAGGCGGACAGGTCAACGTTAAATCGCTGCGCGTTGTATAGTTGCGGCACCAGGCAGCAGTCGGCTAAGGTCGGAGCATCCTGGAAACAAAACCGGCCTCGCTGCGCTGTGCGCGCGAGGCTGCTCTCCACGGCAGACAGGCCCAGGCCGATCCAGTGCTGTATCCACACCATCTTGCTTTGTTCGGACAGCCCCAACTCACCGGTCAGGAACTTGAGGACCTTCAGGTTGTTCAGCGGGTGGATATCACAGGCCACGGTCAGCGCCAGCTGGCGGACCAGGGCCCGGTCTTCCGCCGTCCCCGGCAACAACGGAAAGTGGGGAAAACGCTCGTCCAGGTACTCGATGATCGCGAGCGACTGGCTCACCGTCGCGTCGCCTTGCTGCAATACCGGCACAAGGCATTGCGGATTCAGGGCCTGAAACGCGTGCTTGAACTGTTCGCCGCCATCCCGGTTGAGATGAACCGCAACATATTCGTAGTCGAGTCGCTTCAGGTTCAACGCGATACGCACCCGATACGACGCGGTACTGCGGAAATAGTTGTACAGCACACGTTCGGCAGGATTCGTTCTAGCCACGGGACGCTCCAATGCATTGAAGGGTTACGAAGATGGGAAGCGCCGGCCGAACGTGCTGCGCGAATTGCCGCGGGCCGTGCGCCGTGCACAGACGCCCGCGGAGCCGTGCGCCGCCGCACTGCCTCACTTACAGCATGAAGTTATGGTTTTTGCCGCGAACAAAGCGTTCATCGATATCGCACAAGCGGTGCAACAGCCGCAGCTGGCCATCCGCGCCGCGCCGCCAGGTATCGGTACGGCCGTAGCTGTACGTCATTTCGTCATATACGCGTCGGTTGCGCACGACATAGCAATTTGCCTGGACAATATAGGTATCGTCCTGCTCGCCGTGGAAGACCTCGATATTATTGAGGAAGTGGCGCACCCGCTCACGCGGATCGGCGGTCCATTGCATCCCGGTTTCCACTTGCCGGACGCGCGCGTCCAGGTCGTGATAGCGGTCGTTCATGCTGTAGACGCCGTCTGGCCCGTGGTAGCGGTCCTTGCGGAAGCGCAGCTGCATGTTGATCGCCTGGTACAGCACATTCTTGTCCAGCAGCGTCTCCAGCCATTCCCGAAATCGCTCTTCCCGCACCAGGCGGGCTTCGCGAAACAGCGCCTGCTGGACTTCGTGATAGAGCTCTCGCGAAACCGGTTTCTCCGTGTTCATTTCTGCCCCCCTGCTTTCGCACCGAGAATCTCATCCTTCCAAGTCTCGTCATTGGCGCGCAACTCATCCCAGTTATTGGCCGACAAGAATTCCTGATACGCGCGATAGAAGCCCCGATAGGAAGTCTCGCCAACCGCGGAATGCGAAATAATGCCGGGATGGTCCGGATCCTCGATCTCGGTCCCCATGCCCATCTGGCTGTTCAGCGTGCCCTTCCGGATTTGCGTGCCGCGATTCAGATGGGTCATCGATTCCATGTTGTCGCTGTCGTCCGCTTCGAACATGCCGGCGGTGCCGAACGAGCGGATCATGCCACTCGTGACCAGGCGCTTCAGGTCCTCCGGCATGTTTTTCTCGACGATGCCCCAGGTGAATACCTCGATCTGGTGCGGGCCGCGCGGCGCCCACACCTTGAACGTGTTGGTGCCCCACAAATAGGAGTTGTTTGGAAAGATCGTCGAATTGAAATGCGAACCGTAATACTTGGCGCGCAGCGCCCCGAGCTTCTCGGCGACCTTCGGCCGGTTTTCCGCATACCAGGCGCGGCAGGCCGCGCCCGCTTCTTCGCCGATGATGCCGGGGCCGGCATTGAACAGGATGCCGAGACCATGGCCATGGCGGGTGGTAATCTGCAAGCCCGCGCCTTCCGGCGGCAGCACCTTGTTGCCGGCAAGGACAGACAGTTCGCCGCCGAGGGCGGCGAGCGATGCGGCGTGCGTCCAGCCGACGTGGTAGGCGTCGCCGACGAAGTTTTCGCTCGGCGTTTTCCAGTTGCAGTTCAACAGGCTGCGGGCCGGCGGTCCGATCAATTCCGCCCCGCCGGTCGCTTCCATCCAGATATCCATGTACCACCGCATGTCGCCCAGGTAGTCGTACAGGCTCGGCGCACTGGCATCGAAGCAGCCGTAAATGAAGCCGTGATAGCTCTCGACGCGGATCTCGCGCAAGCCGAGCTTGTGCTTTTCCAGGCAGCCTTTGTAGAGCTCCTGCTCGAACGGCACCGCCTTCAGCGCGCCATCCATGCCGTAAGCCCAGCCGTGATAGCTGCAGGTAAAGCCCCGCGCATTGCCCGCCTCCGCATTGCATAGCCGCGCGCCGCGGTGCATGCAGTGATTGAGGAAGGCTTTGACCGAACCGTCGGGTTGGCGCACGATCAGCACTTCATCCTCGCCCATGTAGCCGGTGACGAAATCACCGAGTTTCGGGATCAGGCTGTCGTGCGTGAGGAATAGCCAGCATCGGCCGAAGATGCGTTCGAGCTCGAGTTGATAAAGCTCGTCATCGTAAAAAATCTTCTTCGCTTGCGTGCCATTTTTTACATCTACCAATAATTTAATATCCAACATGTTATTTCGCTCCCCCAGTTGCAGCTTTTGCTGTCGATTCCAAGTACTCCACTAGAAAATTCAGACGGTCGTTACCCCACCACATTTGCTCGCCGACCATCATCGTCGGCACTCCGAATACGCCTTTTGATTGAGCCTCCCGGTTGTTGTCTTCGTACCGCTGCCGCGCATCGGTACCGTTTGTAGATGCCAGAAATTCATCGGCCGGCCAGCCGAGCTCTGACGCAACCTCGCGCAGCAGGCCCTCGTCCGACATGTCGCCGCCCAGGCCCCACACCCTGTGCCACGCGGCGCTGACGTAGTTCGCCGCCTGCCCCTGGTCAACGGCATAGAACAGCCCCTTGTTGATCCGGTCCGAGTCGAACGACGGCGGAAAGGCGATCGGCACGCCGTACGCTGCGGCCCAGCGGTTCATATCGGTCGCCAGGTAGCGCAGCTTGGGCGGGATCTCCCGATTGGACGGGCCGGTATTTCCCGCCGCCAGCTTGGCTTGCCGCAGATCGATTGGTTTGTACTGAACGACATAGCCAAACCGCTCCGCGATCGCGGTCAGCCGATGATGCGCGAGGTAGGCGAACGGGCTCATGAAATCGAAATAGAAGACCAGTGTGTTGTCCACGGGCACTCGGCTCAGGCCGCTCGCTTCAACTCGGCGAAGCCAATGCCGGTAATCCATTCGGGCACCGCTTCATAGGCAATCAGGCTGGCCTTGACCTCGCCCATCACGCCCATGGCGCAGATCCAGTTCTTGATTTCCAGGGCGCCGTTGCCGCCTTGCTCGAGAATATATTCATCCGACAGTGCGATCAGTCCTTCGACATCGCCCTTTTCAGCCATCCCGAGCACATGGCGATCGAACGCTTCGTTGACCCGTCCCATCTCGGCTGAACCGACCCAATGGCTGATCCCCCCGGTGCCCAGCACGACGACCCGTTCGTCCTTGTCCCAGGATTCCACCGCACGGCGGATGCTTTGTCCGATGACATGCGAGCGCCGGCTTTCAATCACCGGAAACACACCGGCGTTTTGGTAAATCGGGATGGTGCGCACGGCCGGGTTTTGGCGCGATACGAAATGGTGCGGCACGGCGGCCGCGTGGTCCACCGTGAGCGATTTGGCGAATGCCCAGTCGATGCCGTCGGCGAAGCCCGTTTTCAGGATGTGTTCCGCAAGCGCCGTATTATTGGCCATCGGTGCGCGCGGAATATTCAGCCAGTCCTCCAGCGGCCCGTCGACGTCGCCGATCGCGATCAGGCAGCGCGGGATGCAATGCGGGCCAAACATGGCGTAATGATCATCGCCGATACTGATGACGGTGTCCGCATTCAGCTCGCGAATGCGGCGCCCAATCGTGTCAAATGCCGACTCGATGATCTGGCGCTTCTGTTCCGGGGCCGCCTGCGGCGCGCCGGCAATCAGCGGGTCGTGCGGCATCAGAAAACCACCAACTATTGTTGCCATGCTCTGTCTCCTTCGATTGCGGGCTTGGTTAATTTTTGCCCGGCGTTAGTGTCGTCAATCCGTGTGGCTTGCGCCCCTAGGCGCGGTCGGCGGAATGCATGCTCTGCATGTAGTCGCCCATGCTGCCCGGGCCGCGCACCGCCAGGAACGCCATCATCAGCAACAATGTGTTGGCGTCGCGCCGCGCCAATTCGCCGACGGCGAGTGAGCTCACTGCCGCCTCTTCATCGGGTTCCAGCCGGAACTGTGCAAGGTAATTTCCTGGAGTCTGGCGAAATTTTTCCGCATCGGCGGGGTTGGTGCCGATCTGCCACAGCGCCTTTTCGATTGCATTGATACTCATGTTGAGCGTCTCCTGTTATGTAGTCGTGCTGATCGGCGGCGGCGTTGCTGCGCCGCGCCGGGCTGCTATCTGGCGGCCTCTGCGCTGTACTGCTGATGCAGTTCAGCCCAGCGCGTGCCGGACAGGCGCGCGCCCTCGAGATACGCTTCCGGCACCAGGTGGTAGGGCGGCCGGCATGGGCCGGCATACATCCAGCCGGCGGCGTTCATGCGCGCTTTTTCCAGGCCGATGTTGTAGGTGGAAAAATCCTTGAAAGAACCGTTTGGAAACAGCGTGGCGTAGGTGCGGCTGATCGCCTCCGACACCATCCTGGCCTGCGTCCAGTCAGCGGATTTTTTCGCTTTGGCGATCTCGTCGCGCAGGCGCAGCACCGGCGCCGGCCCGCAGACGGCGCCGCTGGTCCAGAACGCCGTGCAGAAATCAGGGTCGATCCGCGCGGCGGCGTAATAGTCGGCGTCGAACGGAAGGAAACGAATCTTGCGTTTGCTGAGATTAAGGTCGGGCACCAGCGAGCCGATCCCGAGATATTTGGCGGTAATCACCTGCGGTATCTCGCAAACCTGCGCCCAGAATTGACGCGGAAAATCGAACTTGAAGGTCTCGCTGTTGGCGTACACGCAAATTGCCATCTCCGGACATGCCTCGGCCACGCTGCGAAAGAACTGCACGGCGGTGGGGACGTCCGCAATCTGCCACATCGGCAATCCCAGCATGGTGCCGTCGCAGCCGATGTCGTACGCCGCGCGCGTCTGGCGGATCGTTTCGCGCGTATTCAAACTGGTGGTGCCGCAGAAGTACGGTACACGCCCACGCACGGTTTCGACGACGGTCGCCATGAACTGGCGCTTCTCGTCCCAGGTCAGGCTGGCGCCCTCGCCGAAGGTACCGAGACTGACGATGGCATCAACGCCCGACTCGATAAGTTTCTCGACCACTCGCGCCGTCTCGTCCAGGTCGACGGTTTCTTCCATGCGCCAGTCGGACGCGCCCGGCCGCGCCGGGGTCGGCATGATCGCCCATGCCCCACGCACGTCGTCGACCGTTAGCAAGCTTGATTTACGACCCATCCGTGTTCTCCTCGATGTTGATTGTGTGTTGCCGCGGCTTGCGGGAGGCGCGTCGTTGCCGACATGCCGCGCCCGCGCCGCGGCAGATTGTTTAGAAGGGATATTGCTGCTGGTGCGGCTCGATGGTGATCCAGCGCAGCTCGGTGAATTCTTCTATGACGGCGCGGCCGCCGTCGAACCGCCCATACCCGCTCGCTTTCATGCCGCCATACGGCGCCTGGGCCTCGTTTTGCACCGTCGACCCGTTGAGATGGCAGGAGCCCGTTTCAAGACGCAACGCGATCTGCAGTGCGCGGTGCACATCGCGGCCGAACACCGCGCCCGACAGGCCATATTCGGTGTCGTTGGCAATGCGCAGCGCGTCTTCGGCGTCCTTCGCGCGGACGATGGCGACCAGCGGGCCAAACGTTTCCTCGTCGTAAATGCGCATCGTCGAGGTGACATGGTCGACAATGGTGGCCGGCATGATCGCGCCATGCGCGTCGCCGCCCGCAACCACCCGCGCGCCCTGGCTGACTGCGTCGGCGACCATCGCATTGAGCCGCTCGCCGGACTCCGGCACAATCATCGGGCCCACCACGCACGATCCGCCGCCCTCCTTTGCCGGATCGCCCATGGTCAGCTTGCGGGCCGCCGCGGCGAACTTCTCCACGAACTCGTCGGCAACCTTTTCGTCGACCACGATGCGCCCGGTGGTCATGCAGATCTGCCCCTGGTACAGGAAGCAGCCGAACACCGCGGCCTTGACTGCTTCGTCGATGTCGGCGTCGTCAAGGACGATCAGCGGCGACTTGCCGCCCAGCTCGAGCAGGCAACGTTTGAGATGCTTCGCGGCTTTCTGGGCGACGATGCGCCCCACCCTTGTCGACCCGGTGAAGTTGATGCGGCGCACCGCCTTGTGGGCAATCAGGGCGTCCACGATCTCGGGGGCGTCGTGCGGCGCGTTTGTCAGCGCGTTCAGGACGCCGGCCGGCAGGCCCGCCTCGCGCAGCGCATCGACCAGCAGCATGTGGGTCTTCGGACTGACCTCCGACGCGCGGAACACCACGGTGTTGCCACAGGCAATCGGATAGGCGATGGCGCGGGCGGCCAGGACCACCGGTCCGTTCCACGGCACCATGCTGAGGATCACGCCGACCGGTTGCCGCACTGTCATCGACAGCGTGCCCGGCTTGTCGGTCGGGATCGTCTCGCCCTGAATCTGCGTGGTCAGGCCGGCCGCTTCCCGGAACAGCCCTGCCGCCAGCATCACGTTAAACCCCGCCCACAATTCCGGCGCGCCGATCTCTGCGGCCATGACCCGGATGAACTCCGGCGTCTTCGCTTCCAGCAGGTCGGCTGCCTTGAGCAGCACGCGGCGGCGTTCCGTCGGCCCGGTGGCGGACCAGCTTTGGAACGCTTTCGCTGCAGAATCCGCGGCCCGGACGGCATCGGCCACCGTTGCCGCAGCCGCCCGCGTTACCACCTCTCCCGTCGTCGAACTACGGCGCTCGAAAGTAGCGCCTCCGGCGGCCGACACCTCCTGGTTGTCGATTATCAGTTGCGTAACCATCTTCACTTGATCTCCATTATATTTTACGACGGGCAATGACGGCGGTCGCGCCACTCGACTGACAACCGTTCCCACGTTCCAGATGTGACATTCGGATTATGCTGAGCCTGGCAAAATTAAAAAATAGAAGGTGGTGAATTCATCCAATCACCCAAATCAATACTGCAGGGCCGCCTGGTGACCTGCACTGGCTGCACGACGTCGAGCTGTGCCGTCGCTTGGGGCAGTTCCACTCACCTGTTTTCTGTGACACGTTTCAAGCCTAAGACAGTGCTGGTTTCGCCGCAATTGGACAATGGTTTAGCGGCTCGCTCCTTTTCGACAAGGGCGCAGGCGCAGTGAGCTCGGGATGTGAAGGTGCCGGAACCGGCTTGCGTGGGGCGCGCGGCGGCATGCGATTGCCCGGGGCCGCATGCTGCTGGGTGGTAGCGGATTGGCGTCAGGCGGGTCT
Source organism: Janthinobacterium sp. 67 (assembly GCF_002797895.1). NCBI lineage: Bacteria > Pseudomonadati > Pseudomonadota > Betaproteobacteria > Burkholderiales > Oxalobacteraceae > Janthinobacterium > Janthinobacterium sp. 67. The sequence continues at coordinate 44,703 of NZ_PGES01000002.1, forward strand.
GACGCGCCGCGCGGATGGGATGCCGGAAGGGGGTGAAACCGGCGCAGGCCTGGCTACGTGCGCGTTCCGAAGGCAGATCGAACTGCACTCAGCAGGTCTTCGCCGCAGAAGGGCTTCTGCAAATAAGCCACCGCGTTCGCCCGCAACGCTTGCGCCATCTGGCCGTCGCGGTCTTCATTTGCCGTCATGAAGACGATGGGGAGCTGGCAGCCGCTCCACGCCAGATGCCGCTGCAATTCCAGACCGCTCATGCCCGGAAGCGTGACATCGAGAACCAGGCAGCCGAATTGATCCCGCCGTGCGGAGCGTAACCAGTCCTCGGCCGAACCGAAGCTGCGCGCGTCGAATCCAGCCGATTTCAGCAAACTTTCTGTCGCTTCGCGCAGCGCCGCCTCGTCGTCGACAATGGCAACGAGCATCTGGACTCCCACAGTTCGCATGGCGTTCCTTGTACGGATCTCTAACGGAAAGCAGTGTAGGCAATTGGACGCCCGCAAGCTATTACACCTAGGTATAAGGGCCGTTGTCCCCGCGCTCAGCCAGGCGCAGCTGTTCGGCCATCCGCACCAGTGCGGGAAGCGAGCTGGCCTTCATTTTCTGCATGATGTGGTGGCGATGAACCTTGACCGTGACCTCCGTGATGCCAAGCTCGGCGGCAACGAGCTTGTTGAGCATGCCCCTGACGATCAGCACGATCACCTGGCGTTCACGCACTGTCAGCGTGTCGTACCTGTTCTGCAGCTCGGCCAGCTCCGCGCGCCCTTGCCTGGCCGCCTGGTCACGCTCGAGCGCCTGCCAAATGGCGTCCAACAAATCCTGTTGACGAAAAGGCTTCGGCAGGAATTCAGCCGCACCTGCCTTCATGGCGCGAACCGTCATCGGGATATCGCCGTGGCCGCTGATGAAAATGATCGGCATCCGTTCCCCCGCGATGGCGAGGTCGCGCTGCAGGTCCAATCCGCTCCGGCCGGGCAGGCGCACGTCGAGCACTAGGCAGGCAGCGGCGTCCGGCCGCTGGTGTCGCAGGAAGTCCTGCGCGGAAGCGAACGTCTCGACCCGCAACCCGATCGACCGGATCAGGCTATCGAGCGCTTCGCGCACCGACTGGTCGTCATCGACGACGAACACAATGGGATCGGTCGGCTTCACGATCCGTCCGCTGTCTCGGTCGGCAAAGTGAACTGAAAAGTCTCGCCAGGACCGTCGTTGGACGTCGCCCAAAGGCGCCCGCCGTGCGCTTCGACGATCGAACGGCTGATCGCCAGCCCCATCCCCATGCCTTCGGCCTTGGTCGTATAGAAGGCGTCGAAAATGCGGTCCCGATGCTGCGCGGCGAGGCCGGGGCCCGAATCGCGCACCGCCACCAGTACCGCATCCGGCCCGTGGCTGCTGGCCACCACCTCCAGCTCCCGCGGCCGCTCCGTGACCGAACTCATCGACTCGATCGCATTCATCATCAGGTTCAGAATGACCTGCTGCAACTGGACCCGATCCGCCATCACAGCAGGCAGGTCGGCAGCCGCGCCGCCACACAGTGCCACGCCTTGGCTGCGCGCTTCACCCTGCACCAGGCTGGTCACTTCATGAATGACCTCACCGATGTGAACCTCGGTCTTGCACGGCTCCTCCCTTTTCAGGAAGGCGCGAATCCGCGAGAGGACCTCGCTTGCCCGGTTGGCGTCGCGGATGATACGTTCCACCGCGGCGCGCGCTTCGTCGACGTTGTCTAGCTGTGGCGCGAGCCAGCGCAGGCATGCATGCCCGTTGGTGACGACCGCGGCAAGCGGCTGGTTGACTTCGTGCGCGATGGACGCCGCGAGTTCCCCCATGGTCGTGACGCGGCTCACGCGCGCAAGCTCGGCCTGCGCTTGCGCCAACGCCTCCTGCGCCCGTTTGCGCTCGGTGATGTCGTCGACAATTCCCACCAGCATCGGGGCCATGCTGCCGCTTCCCGGAATAAGCGATACGCTGGTGTTGGTCAACACGAAGGTGCCATCGCGTCGCTGGTAGCGAATCTGCCGGTGGTATTCGGGTAGCGTATCGTCGAGCAGCCGGCTGATCCCGGCCCTGTTTTCCTCACGGTCATCCTGGTGGATAAGCTCCATCATTGCGAGTTTGCGTAACTCCTCTTCCGGGTACCAGAGCATGCTCTGAAAGGCGGGGTTCGCCGCCAGGATCCGTCCGCTCAAGTCCGTCAGCGCGATGCCGGCCGCCGAATTCTCATAGACTGCCCGCCAGCGCTGCTCGGACTCCTGCTGTGCTTCGAGGCTGCGTTGCATCGCCCGCCGGTTGGCGATCAGCTGCTGCGTCATTTGCAGCAGGTCGACGTTCTGCGTCGCCAGTTCCTGCTGCAGCGCGTCGCGCGCGCGCTTCATCACCACCAGGTTGCGCACGCGGGCGCGCAACTCGTGCGCCGAGAACGGCTTGGTGACATAGTCTTGCGCCGATTCGGCCAGAAGCTTTTGCTGGAGCGCCTGGTCCGCGTTCGCCGACAGCACCAGCACCGGCACATGCGCCAACGCCGGCAGCGCGCGCATCTCGCTGACCAGCCGGTCGCCGCCGAGCTTGGGCATCATCAGGTCCGTCACGACCAGATCCGGCGGCTCGGCGATTGCTTTCGCCAGCGCCTCGGCGCCGTCGGCGGCAGGCGCGACGCGATACTCGCTGGCCAGCACTTCCATGATGAAGCGCCGCATTTCGGGGTTATCCTCCGCCACCAGAACCAGCGGCCGATCCGGCACCCCGCCGTCCTCGGCGGCGTCGACCGCGATCGGCCGCAACTTCTCGACCGCATCGACGACCGCTGAACCCGCGCCGGCCGCGCACGTCGCTTCGGCAGTTTCGACGCAGGCGCCCGCTGGCGCGCGCAGCGGCAGCGTGACTTGGAACAGTACACCGCCGCCAGGCGGATCCGAGATTTCGATCGTTCCACCATGCAAGTCGACGTACTCTTTCACAATGGCCAGCCCGAGCCCGGTGCCGCCAAAGTCGCGGGTGGTCCCCCCTTGCGCCTGGCGGAAGCGGTCGAATATCTCGTCGCGCATCGCGGGTTGAACCCCCGGCCCGCTGTCCTGAACACTGAGCAGCAGGTGTTCGGTCCCGCTGAACTCGAGCGCGCATCTGATCCGGCCGCCGGGGGGCGTGAATTTGAAAGCGTTGGAGAGCAGGTTCAGGAGAATGCGGCCGAATTTCTCGGCGTCGATGTCCGCTTCCAGGGTGTCAGGCGTCTCAATCGCGTACGAAAGCGAACGTTGCGGCGCCAAAGCATCGAAGTGCGCGGCGACCACGCGCACTTCGCGCGCCAGGTCGACCCGCGCGTAATCGACGTGCATCTTGCCCGCATCGAGCTTCGCAAGGTCGAGCAGATCGTTGACGCGCCGAAGCAGCGATGCCGCATTACGCTGGATGACCCCGAGGTCGCGCCGCTGCGGCTCCCTCAGATTGTCGCCGCAGGCGAGAATCGATTCGACCGGACCGAGGATCAACGCCAGCGGCGTGCGCAGCTCGTGGCTGACGTTGGCGAAAAAATCATTCTTGACCTCATCGAGCTGCCGGATCTTGTCGAGCAGCCGCTGCAATTCCTCGTTCTTGCGCTCGATCTCGCGCTCGACGCGTTTCTTCTCCGTGATGTTGCGGCCTTCGGGCAGCAAAAACACGATCTTGCCGTTCTGGTCTTTGATCGGCAATAGCGAGAAGTCGACGGTGATGGTCTCCTCGCCGGCAGCCTGGCCGAACACTTCGACGTCGCGGCGCACGAACTCCCCCTCGCGCGCTCTTCGGATGAAGTCGCGCTGATAGTCCTGGCTCTCTTTCGAAGCGGCCCACCAGCGCGCTTCCCAGAATGGTTTTCCCTGAATGTCTTCGAGGCGGATACCCGTGCCCTCAAGGGCTGCGCGATTGATTTCGAGCGTCAACCCGTCCGGGTCCAGCAGGCCGACGAACTGATACATCTCATCGAGCACGATGCGCGCCAGCTTTTCGCGGTGAGTCTGGAGATCGTCAGTGGCATGGAGGGTGACATCGCGGACGCGAAGCACCGGTGAGTCGGCAAACAGCTGGCGGTTGATGGTGGGCATGCGTCCCCTGCTTGTAAAAACGTCTCGAAATGTAGCGCTCAGCCCGTTGAGCAGCCCCCTTTTGAATTCATGGGATAATATTTATGGAGCCAATGTTGGCTCGTTAATCGCTAAATGTCAACGGACGGCAAAAAGGCTCCCGAAACGTCAAATAAGGCGCTGGCTTACCTGGGTTCTAGGCGACGGGGACGCCGTCGTTACGGTGGTGCGGAGCACCCTCGGCAATCGTGCATGCGCGATACAGCGAGCAACGGCCGTTGCCGGGCGAAGGCTTTTTTACGACGCCGTCCCAGTGTCCTTTGGCCAGTACGTCACCTCGTCTTGTAGCCCATGGACTGCTGCCACGGCTACTCAAGCTCGGCTTAAGTACGGCCAGCAGGATTGGAGTCCCTCTGCCGTGAGGGTGGCACCGCTGTCCGGCGAACTCGAATGCAAGTCGAGTGCGAAACGATCGGCTCATCAAAATTTATGCCGCACCCCCAAGGTAGCAGCCTTTTGATTTTGTCCCGCAACCACGGTGCCAAAAGCCAGTCAATCCACCGGACTTAAGCTCTGAGCCCGGCTGTCCGCTGCCTGACACTTCGACCAGCTTCGTCCGACTGCCTTTGTTTCTGGGCTGCCTGACGCGACGAGGTGCAAATAAATCTTGACACATAGCCCAGTCCGTGCGGCCGCCGCCCTGCCCGCGAAGTTCCCGCTTCGCGGGCAGGGCGGCGGCCAATGACGATCTTTTTCCCCGATCGTCGTTGCCCCTGTCCGCCAGGGTGCCGATGCGGCGCTGTTAAGGACGATCTTCCAGAGTCTGCGCGCATGATCGGGCTGCCGGCGGGCACACGCATCTGGATCGCTGCGGGCTTCACGGACATGCGCTGCGGGTTCAATGGCCTGGCGGCCAAGAGCGTCCGGTGCACAATATTTTGAATGGATGCTAACTGCAATTTCAGCGAGGTGACATTATCGCTATAATGTCGAGGTATCTGTTAGTGCACCCCATTCGCACGTGCCTTACCTGCTGGGCGTGGCGTGCCGCGCGTCGTCGCGACCTCGAACTTTCATCGCTGCGGTGCCAAGCGAGTTGTGCGGAACTGTTCTCGTGCTTCGCCGACATCCGCACGTTTGACCTGCCGGTCAACAATTCCTCACCTTACGGTCAAGCAGTTCTGGCACGCTCGACACCACAACGATGCATGCCACCGCTGGCCCCGCGGCCTGGCCGCGCGCAACTGGGCACCGGTTCGGCCATGGCAAGCGAGCACGAAGCGGATTAGCGGCTGTAACGGAACGCGTCGATTCCCGAGGGTTGACGGAGACGAATGGCGCGCCGTCCGCACGGCCGGCTGTATGAGTGGCTTGATGCAACGCAAGTCAACGCATGGTATCGTGCAGCCTGATGGTGATGAAACGCTTGCGGTAGGTTGAGGTACCCTGACTTTTTCGGACACTCTAGTTTGGTAAACTTCACCAACTGGAGAACTTATGACACGCTCAACAACATACACACCGGAGCTTCGGGAAGAAGCGGTAAAACTGGTCCTGACACAAGGCCTGACGCTGGAAGACGCCGCGTTGCGTCTCACCATTCCCAAGGGCACGCTAGCGAACTGGGTCAGTGCGGCAAGGCGCGGCACGTCGCCCAAAGTAGCCCCTGGTAGCCGCTCCGTGCCGGAGCTTGAGGCTGAGGTAACCAAGCTGCGCAAAGAGCTTGCCGAGGCACGCATGGAGCGCGATATCGTAAAAAAAGCGGCAGCGTACTTTGCGCGGGAGTCGCTGCCAAGTACGCGGTCATGAAGACCTTGCGACTCGAATTTCCTGTCACCATCATGTGCCGCGTCTTTAGCGTCTCGCGCAGCGGTTTCTACGCTTGGGCGAACGGCAAACCGTCGCAGCGGGCGCAGGACGACGCACGCCTGAAGGTCGCCATCGAGGCCGTGCACGCGCAGAGCCGGCAGACTTATGGCCCGTTGCGCATGCAGCCGGAACTGACGGCGCAAGGCTTTCCGGCCGGCCGTGATCGTATCGTCCGTCTGCGTCGCGAGCTCGCCCTGCGCTGCAAGCAAAAGCGCAAGTTCAAGGCCACCACGAACTCGAATCATGACCTGCCGGTGGCCGACAACCTGCTCAATCAGACTTTCGCGCCGACCCGGCCGAACGAAGCCTGGGTGACCGACATCACCTATGTGGCGACCGGCGAGGGCTGGCTTTACCTGGCCGGTATCAAGGACGTGTTCACCTGCGAGCTGGTGGGCTACGCGATGGACGAGCGCATGACGCAAACGCTGACGGCAACAGCACTGTGGAAGGCCGTGCGCAACAAACGCCCCGCGCCGGGCTTGATTCACCACTCCGACCGTGGCAGTCAGTATTGCGCCCACGACTATCAGAAACTGGTGACGCAGTTCGGCATGAAGCCGTCCATGTCGCGCCGAGGAAACTGCTATGACAACGCGCCCATGGAAAGCTTCTGGGGCAGCCTGAAAAACGAGCTGGTGCACCATCAACGTTACGCGACCCGGGCCGACGCGAAAGCCGCAATACAGGAATATATCGAAAGCTTTTACAACCGCCAGCGACGCCATTCGCGCCTTGGCAATGTTCCGCCCGCGTTGTTCGCTGAAAAATTCAGCAAACAGCCGCGGGTGGCTTGAAACAAGAGTGTCCGCTATTGACAGTACACCTCAGGTCTTCAGCCTGACTTGTCTGCCGCCCTACTGGCGCATCAAATACAAAAAAGCAAATCTCCTTAATGGAGATTTGCTTTTTTGATTAGCTCAATTCATGATAACTTGAGCATGATAATCTGGAGGCGAGGACGGGAATCGAACCCGTCTAAACGGCTTTGCAGGCCGTATTGCAGAGTTAAGAATCAAGCACTTGCACGAAAACCTCCCAATCCGCCTCCCAAACCATGGGAGAGCGTGCTCAAGGTTGACAAGATTACCAATGCCTCCTGGCCCCGTACGTTTCAAGAAATGCGTTTCGGCTCTTGCGGAGGGGGTGTCAGCAGAATCTCCCTATGAAAAATAGTCCTTGATGTTGTCCATATCGTCTATCAGTATCCTTCCAACTCGATGAGACGTCCGCTGCGCGTGTACATACATTTGGCAATCGCCATACTCGTCCAGTGCCACCGGGCGCACCCTCCGGGCCGAGCAAGCGGGTGCGCTTGTTGCCGGTTACAGTGGATAAGCTGCTAGTATTTGTGCAACTGGCACCCGACGATGACACCGCGCGAAGCGGCTCGTGACGGTCCCCATGTTGGCGCCGACCGAAAACTGACCCACCTATAGCTGTTGTGCCGACCCAAAATTGACCCAGGTGTTCTACTGCTCCTGCCTACTTATTAGGCGGGAGATATACAAGGTGATCACCATGGAAATGTTAGGCAAAGTTCGACGTATGCATCTGCGCGACAAGCTGTCGCTGCACGAAATTTCAAAACGCACGGGACTGTCCCGCAATACGCTGCGCAAGTGGCTCCGGCAGCCGGAAGAGGCTGTGGTTTCCCCTCCGAGCTACCGGCGCGGCGCGGTATCGACCAAGCTCGAGCCGTTTCACATCAGGCTCGAATTGGCCCTCAAGGCCGACGCGCTGCGCATCAAGCAGAACCGGCGCACCAGCAAGGCTTTATTCCTTCACATCAAAGCCGAGGGCTACACCGGCAGCTATAGCCGCGTCACCGATTTCACCCGTGACTGGCGTGGCCGTGAAGGCAACGCGCCGCGCGCTTTCGTGCCGCTCAGCTTCGAGCAGGGCGAGGCCTTCCAGTTCGACTGGAGCGAAGAAGGCCTGGTGATCGGCGGCATCTACCGTCGCATGCAGGTGTCGCACATGAAGCTGTGCGCCAGCCGCGCGTTCTGGCTGGTGGCCTATCCGAGCCAGGGTCATGAGATGCTGTTCGACGCCCACTCCCGTTCCTTCGCGGCGCTCGGTGGTGTGCCGCGCCGGGGTATCTACGACAACATGAAGACGGCGGTCGACAAGGTGAACAAGGGCAAGGGGCGGATCGTCAATGCCCGCTTCGCCGTCATGTGCGCCCATTATTTGTTCGACGTTGACTTCTGCAACGTCGCCTCGGGTTGGGAAAAAGGCCTGGTCGAGAAAAACGTGCAAGACAGCCGGCGCCGCATCTGGATCGAGGCGCAGACCTTGCGTTTCGCTTCCTTCGTCGAACTCAACGTCTGGCTGGCCGGGCGCTGCCGCGCGCTGTGGGACGAGGTGCGGCACCCCGAGCACCCGGCGTTGAGCGTGGCCGAGATGCTGGAACAGGAGCAGTCGCAGATGATGCCGATGCCCACGCCGTTCGACGGCTACGTGGAGAAGCCGTCGCGGGTGTCGTCCACCTGCCTGGTGACGGTGAGCCGCAACCGCTACTCGGTGCCGTGCGAGTTCGCCGGGCAGATGGTCAGCGCGCGGCTGTATCCGGGCAAAGTGTGCGTCGTCGCCGGCGACGCCATCGTGGCCAGCCATGAGCGCGTGGCCGAGCGCGGCCAGGTGCTTTACGACTGGCAGCACTACGTCCCGCTGGTGCAGCGCAAGCCGGGGGCGCTGCGCAACGGCGCGCCGTTCGCCGACTTGCCGGCGCCATTGCTGCGGCTCAAACAGGGCCTGCTGCGCCATGCCGGTGGCGACAAGGTGATGGCGCAAGTGCTGGCCGCCGTGCCCACGGCGGGGCTGGCGGCGGTACTGGTGGCGGTGGAACTGGTGGTGGAGTCGGGGGTGCTGAGCGCCGAGCACGTCGAAAATGTGCTGGCGCGGCTCAATGCCGGCCCGGTGCCGGCGACGGTCGAGACCAGTTTGCAATTGAAGGACGCGCCGGTCGCCAACACCGGCCGCTACGACAGCCTGCGCGCCACCGGCGGCGATCTGGTAGAGATCGATCATGCGTGATATCGCCGCCGAACTGAAGGAGTTGCGTCTGCACGGCATGGTCAGCGCCTGGGACGAATTGAAGGAACAAGACGAAAGCGCGGTGGCGGCGTCGACATGGCTGATCGAACACTTGCTGCAGGCCGAGCATATCGACCGAGCCATGCGTTCGGTCAGTCACCAGATGTTTGCCGCCAAGTTTCCCTTGCATCGCGATCTGGCCGGGTTCGACTTCGCATCAAGCAAGGTCAATCAGCCGCTGGTGCGCCAGCTTGCCACGTTGACGTTTACCGACACGGCGCAAAACGTCGTGCTGATCGGCGGCCCGGGTACCGGCAAGACCCATCTGGCCACCGCGATGGCCGTGTCGGGCATCGCGACCAAGGGCAAACGGGTGCGCTTTTACTCCACGGTCGACCTGGTCAATGTGCTCGAGCGCGAGAAGCGCGACGGCAAGGCGGGCCGACTGGCGCTGTCGTTACTGCGCATGGACCTGGTGGTGCTGGATGAACTCGGGTATTTGCCGTTCAGCCAGGCCGGCGGCGCCTTGCTATTTCACTTGCTGTCGAAATTGTACGAGCACACCAGCGTCATCATCACCACCAACTTGAGCTTCGCCGAATGGTCGAACGTGTTCGGCGACGCCAAGATGACCACGGCGTTGCTGGACCGGCTGACCCACCATTGCCACATCGTGGAGACCGGTAACGAGTCGTACCGCTTCCAGCACAGCAGCATGGCGGCGAAGGGAAGGATCAAGGCGCGGGAACAGAAGCGCAAAGCGGACAAGGCAGACCCGAACGCCGCTGGGGAGGATGAAAGTGAGTAAAAACGAATAATGAACTAAATCGTTTATATCGTTAAATAAAGCGCGAAAGCGGAAGTGGAATTCGTTCCGGGCTTCGCCCTCCACGAATTCACTTCCATATTTGGTACACTTATCCACAGCTACCACTCAAAAAAGCAGCACCCCGCCCTGGGTCAAATTTGGATCGGCGCGGTGGGTCAATTTTAGGTCGGCGCCAACAGTCCCCAAGCCAAATGCCTTCTTAAGACGCAACAGCCACTGGCGATGTTGCGTAAGCACACTTGTCAGGCGAAATGCACAATACAAATATTTCGAACCCAATCGCCGTGCCACCTGGCTCGAGTTGTTCTTCGACCTGATTTTTGTGGTAGCGATCGGTGACGTAACGCATATCCTGAACCACACGCACGAGGGTCATCTTGCCCCACTGCAGTTCTGGCAATACGTCCTCGCCTTCATCCCCTTGTGGTGGATATGGGTCAGCCACACGATGTATGCCAACCGGTTCGACGCGGATGACCGGAAGCATCGGCTGGCAACCCTGTTCATCATGTTCCTGGTGATTATCATCTCAGGCTTGATCGACCAACGATTCCTGGCCAGCTTCGATGCCATCATTGTTTGCTACGCTTGTTCGAAATACATCATCGCCATAATGTATTTCGTGTCGAAACATCGGCACAAGGAGAGCGCGCAACTCACAACGGCAGTTGGGTGGGTGTCCCTCGCCGGCGCCACCATCAGCCTCGCTTCAATTCTGTTCCCGCCGCCGCAGCGATACGTCGTGCTCTACCTTGGAATACTTTTCGATCTGGTTGCCTTCGTCTTTTTTTTGCCGCGTCGTCTCCAAGGCATCCCCGTGCATACCGAACACCTGATTGAGCGTGTGGGCCTGCTCACGCTCATCTTACTGGGCGAGTCCGTTATCAGCCTGTCGACGGGGCTGGCCAATATCAGCTGGACTATGGAGGGTTCTGTCGCATTAGCATACCGTCGATGGCCGATCAGGTAAGCTACGGCGCCCGAACCTTGGATGAATCGCCATGCTCAACTTCAAAGTAAGCGTAAAGCCTGCGCCGTCTTGAGCCTGGCGTTGATTTGCTAGATGATGGCATCACACCGCTGGGAAGCGGCGTGTTGTTTAAGCCGAAGGGAGCTGCGCGGCGCAGTTCCAAGGCAGGAAGTCGTCGACCTGATTGACCGGATGATCGGCGATGTTGGTCAGCACATGGCGCAGCCAGGCCTCGGGGTCAACACCGTTGAGCTTGGCCGTGCCGATCAGCGAGTAGATCGCGGCAGCACGCTCGCCGCCGCTGTCGGCACCTGCGAACAGGTAATTGCGGCGGCCGATGGCGACACCGCGCAACGCCCGCTCGGCGGCCGAGTTGTCGATCTCAATGATGCCGTCGTCGCAGTAACGCAGTAACGCCGGCCATAGGTTCAGCGCGTACTGGATTGCCGCCGCCGTGTCCGACTTGCGCGACAGCTTTTCAAGCGTGGCGCGTAGCCAGCCATTAAGCTCGTCGAGCAATGGTCGTGATCGTTGCTGGCGCGCCAGTTGTCGTTCGTGCGGCGGCTTGCCGCGTATCTCGGCTTCGATCACATACAGTTCGGCGATGCGTCGTAGAGCCTCGGTCGTGATGGCAGATGACCTGGCCGCGTGCAGGTCGTAGAATTTTCGCCGTGCGTGCGCCCAGCATGCCGCCTCCTGGATGGTGCCGTCGACGTACAGCGCATTGAAGCCGGCATAGGCGTCAGCCTGCAGCACGCCGCTGAAGCTGGCCAGGTGGGTTTGCGGATGGATACCCTTGCGGTCCGGCGTGTAGGCGAACCAGACCGCTGCTGGCGTGGTGTCGCCCGACGCGCTATCGTCACGCACGTAGGTCCACAGCCGCGCTGTTTTCGTCTTGCCATTGCCGGGCGCCAGGACCGGAATCGGGGTGTCGTCGGCGTGCAGCTTGGCGCCAGCGAGCACATGGCGCCGGATCGCCTCGACCAGCGGGCGCAGCAGCGCGCTGGCCGCCCCGACCCAGTTCGCCAGCAGCGCACGTTCCAGTTCGACGCCTTCGCGGGCATAGATCACCGACTGCCGGTATAGCGGCAGATGGTCAGCGAACTTGGCCACCAGGATATGGGCCAGCAGCCCCGGTCCGGCAATGCCGCGCGCGATCGGCCGGCTTGGCGCCGGTGCCTGCACGATGGTGTCGCAGCACTTGCACGCCAGCTTCGGACGTACATGACGGATCACGCGGAAGCTGGCCGGCACGAACTCCAGTTGCTCGGCGACGTCCTCACCCAACTTGCGCAGCCCGCCACCGCAGGCCGGGCAAGCCTCGGCCTGCGGTTGATACACGCGCTCGTCGCGCGCCAGGTGCTCCGGCAGCGGTTTGCGCGCCGACTTGGTGCGCGGTGCCTTGTCTGCCGGCGGCCGCTCACGCTCGGCCTCACCCTCGGTCGCTTGCAGGTCTTCCAGTTGTAGTTCCAGCTGTTCGATCTGGTGGTCCAGCTTCTCGGATTTGCGACCGAACTGCATGCGACGCAGCTTGGCAATCATCAGCTTCAGATGCTCGATCTCGACCTCGGTCGTCGTCAGTTGCGCGCGCAGTCCTGACACCAGCTCGTCGTGCGCGGCGATGACGGTGTCGCGCTCACGCAGCGTCTGCTCGGCCGCCAGCAGCAATGCCTTGAGGGCATCGATGTCGTTGGGCAGATCGGCTGAATTGAGCATGGGCCAAGTTTACGCGAGGGCGCCGACGTTTACAAGCCCGACGATGGTTGCCAGGTGCGTACTGGCTGGCGCCAGTCGATGCCTTCGAGCAGCATCGACAGTTGGGCCTGCGTCAGCGTGACCGTGCCGCTGCTGGCCTGCGGCCAGATGAAACGGCCCCGCTCAAGCCGCTTGGCCAGCAGGCACAGGCCGTCGCCAGTCCACCACAGCAGTTTGATGATGTCGCCGCGCCGGCCACGAAATACAAACACATGGCCGTTGAATGGATCGGCCTGCAGCGTCGTCTCTATCTTGGCCGCCAGGCCGTTGAAGCCGCAGCGCATGTCGGTGATGCCAGCGACGATCCAGATCCGGGTGTGGGCCGGCAGGCCGATCATGGCAGCAGCCGCTGCAACACCAGGTGCAGCACGGCAGTGTCAACGGCGCCTTCCAGCCGCAGCCGCGCTTTGCCAACGGTCAGTTCGATGATGCCGCCGCACGCTGGTGCCTGCTCGGCCACGGGCTGTGCCATGACCGACGCCACCACCGTCACCGGCAGCAGTGTGCAGACATTATTGCCAGATTCCTGCTGGCCTTCTCCGAACAGTTTACGCCAAGCGAATACCTGATTGGCGTTGAGGTTGTGCTGGCGGGCGATGCGCGAAACGGATGCGTCAGGCAGCAGCGACTGGGCGACGACGGCCCGCTTGAATTCATCGGAGTGGCGCCGGTAGCTGCCACGTTTTGAGGGTCTTGCGACTGGTTGAATTATTGTGTCCATAATCGAGTTTGTGGACACAATCGATTTGTGTCTCAACCTCAAATCATGCTGGCAGGAGTAGTCAAGGTAAAGACGGCGCTGGCTTTACGCTTACACTTCAAAGGGATGCGCTTTCCGATCGATGTGATCCTGGTCTGCATTCGCTGGTACGTAGCATACCCGCTGAGCTACCGGCACCTGGAAGAAATGATGGAAGAGCGCGGCGTATCGGTCGACCATTCGTCGATCAATCGGTGGGCGATTCGTTTCCTGCCTCTCGTCGAGAAGATGGCCCGGAAACACAAGCGCCCGGTCGGTGGCAGCTGGCGAATGGATGAGACGTATATCAAGGTCAAGGGCGTCTGGAAATACCTGTACCGCGCCGTCGACAAGCAGGGCAAAACCGTCGACTTCCTGCTCACGGCCAAACGCGATATGGTCTCAGCGAAGCGCTTCTTCGACAAGGCGATGGGAGCGCACGGCGATCCGGACAAAGTCGCGATGGACAAGAGCGGGGCCAACAAGGCGGCGATCGATGCGATCAACGCCAGCCGTGACGTGCCGATCGTGGTGCGCCAAGTCAAGTACCTCAACAACATCGTCGAACAGGACCATCGCGCCATCAAGCGGGTAACCAGTCCGATGCTCAACTTCAAATCGTTCCGCGCCGCCCACTGCGTGCTCGCCGGCGTTGAGCTCATGCACATGATCCGCAAGGGCCAGTTCGCAATCAACGGAACCGATGCGATGTCGTTCGCCGACCAATTTTATGCGCTGGCAGCACAGGTCCGTCCAGTTTGAGGCACCCCAGTTCCTTTCCTGGAAAATTCCGTCTTCGGATCAACAACGCGACACAACCCGACCACTTCTTACCTGTCAAAGAATGAACACCAAAATACTACTGCGCGGCATCATTTCCTAGCAGGCATCGGTGATCGCGACACGAGCGGCAGAATTTGGCGATTATGGCTTACCGCACGGCAAAACGAAGATTGACATTAAATTAATCTGTTGGCAAGTTCCTCTTTAACATGGTGTTCAGTTTAATAATGGGCCTCAGCCATGCGCGCTAAACCAAATCGGGGTAAAGATTGGCGCGATTGGCTCTACCGACCAGCATTTTTTTGATCCATGCCGGGGAGTGAACCATGCGAAGTGCGAGACGAAAAGTGATTCGACGCTGCTTCCAGGGCCGCTATGTTTTGCGGACCAAGTGACAACCAATCTGTGCCATGTCGACTGCTGTGAAATTCCCACAAAAAATGCGCCACTCGCGGATCGACGTATGCCTTTACAGCCATCAGTTCTGCCGTCAGTACCGAGCAGTCCTTCAATCGCGAGCTTGGAATGTCTGGCGAAAGCTCTTCTTTAGGAATAGCTTGTACGGCCGCGGCGATAGCGTTTTTAGTCCTATCTACTGGATCAGGTCCCACATCACGACCGAATGATCCGTAATAGGCAGATGTAATGCTCTTCCGGGAGTGCCCAAGCTGTTCGCTTGCTTGTTCACGTCTTAAATCGAGATCCTCTTTCGACATTTGGCCGGGCCCGCCGCCTAAAGTGGGCGGAATAACCGATGCAATTAAGGCGGCATTCTCTGCAAACTGAGCGCGCAGGCCGTGACCTGTTACTTTCGTCATTGCCTTCGTTATCCCAATCTTTGCCAGCATCCGATGCCATTTTCCGAGGCTGAATTTGATATCTGCTACGCTCCCATCGTGCTTTGTGGTCCATCCGAGATGCTCTGATTTCTTCACCATCGATTTAACCTGATCCAGCACTATCCTCTGCTCCGTTGTATCTATGTAGATATCTCGAGGCCGCCCGCCTTTCGTTTTGTATGCGGCGAAACGATCGCCACGATCAACTTTCCAAGGGTGGCACTCGATGACCTCATGGCGACGAAGGCCAAAAGCGACTGCAACGCGAAGCATTGCTCCGAACCGGCGATCAAGCGCGTCGGCCTCTCTAATTTTTTCTCTAACGTCGATACCATTTTCTGCCCAACTCTTGCTTGTAATGGCAGCGGTTTTGACGCGCAACTTCGCTCTAGGAACATCAGGAAGGTAATGATGGACGTTTTTGACCATCTCACCTTTACCGATCCACCGGGCGAAAATTCGCAGGTACGAAAGGTTGGATTGAATTGTCTTTGGGGTAAGTCCCGATTGATACCAAAACTCGCAAAGCGCCTTGACGTGTTTGTCACCCAAATTCTCCGGATTTTGGAGGCGGAAATTCAAATTCACGAGGTGACGGAAGCTCGCGCGCAAAGAGTCGCCTATGGCAGTCTTCGTTCGTTCGCTGGCTACTTTCCCGTTGACGCGGGTGCCCGCTTTCAATTGCAAAATTGCGTTGAGTTGCGAGATCAAAGATTTCATGTCAGTCCTTTTCTATAGGTTCGCCAGGCCGCATCCGTATGCATTCGAGTGAACGCACACGGATGCGGCATGACGGATGCCGTTGGTAAAAAAATCATCAAACTGCCGGGGAAAGGGACCCAAACGTAAGCACACTAATTTCACACTGCCACCCCTTTTGGCTTGAGGCAATATGTCGACTCCTTTCGGAAGGCGATCGCCGAACATGATGCTGTTAGGCCTGGAACCCTCACGTGGTTTCTCACGCAGCGCGTCCTGCCCTCATGGGCAAGTCTTTGGTGGCGCTGTCACCAAATGGTCTTTCTCACGTCACGTGGACGTCGCGGAGGCAGCACTGGCGCCGGCGCAGGGCCAGCGATTCATGCGTCTGGGAGCTTCCAGATATCCGCCCTTCTGTGTCTCTAAAAATTTCGATGGCCCGGACCGGGGTCGACGGCGTAGCTGCAACTGAGCTGCTTGTGGCGTTCCGGCAGCCGGCCCTGTTTTTCTCGCATAGCAGCGCGAAAAATCAGGTTCAGTGGGAAATCAGTGTTCCTAAGCGACGTCTAACCCTGATGTAGCTTGGGTTTCGCTGTCACTCAGTGTTCGTCACAAGTTTGCGCTCGAAGGAAAAAAACGGCCAAAGATGGCCTTGGGCTAACTGCATTACGAACTATTTAAGGTTGATGTACCAAGGTATTAGGCTCTGCCTGGAAGATTGCCGCTCAAGCGGCGGTAGAAATTGGTGCTTTTCGATTCCGAAGGAACTGAAAAGATGTCTAGTGAAACAATGCCGCATGGCGACGGATAGATATTAGCAGTTTGGACTGCTGCAGATCAAACGAAAACAGATAAAAAACGCATCATATTTGGAATCTCAGTTCATGAGTGCAAAGTATCTTACCGCCAGCGCAGCAAAGTGCAGCGAAGTGCGACTTAGTGCAGCAAAGTGCAACGTAGTGCAGCAAAGTGCGGCATTTTTTAAGGATGGATGTAATCAAGAATATAGGAGATTAAGCGTGACTTGACTGTTAGCTCACCTCTTTATACATAACTCTTGAGCGCCCCTATTTCAGGTAGCGTGCATATCGTTGGCGCCGACCTAGAATTGCCCCACCGTCATGGCGGCGCATTCGCCGGACACGCGACTGGTGTATGTGGCCGACCGCGAAGCCGATTTGGTGCCGTTGATGCTGCAGGAGCAAGACCTGGGCACGCCGGTTGACTGGCTGGTGCTTGCGTAGCACAACCGCTGCCTGCCAAAGTTGGAAAAGCTCTGGCAGCACACCAGCGCCGCAGCGCCTCTCGGCGAGATCGTCTTTGACATGCCGGCGCGGCACTGCGTCAAGGCGCGCAAGGTGCGTCAGCAATTATGGGCGCGCAAGGTGGAACTGCCAGCGGGCCAGGGCAAAACCGTCAGCGCCACCTGCCTCATCGCCCGGGAAATCTATGCGCCGGACCGTGCCAAGCCGATCGAATGGCGCTCGCTCAATAACTGCGACGCTGACACGCTGGCGCAAGCGCAGGAAATGATTGACTGGTATTGGGCGCGCTGGGAGATCGAGATTCTGTTCAACGTGCTGAAAAACGTCTGCAAGGTCGAGGAGCTTCAGCTTGGCTGCATCGCACGCATCGAGCGCGCCCTGGCGCTGTTCATGATGGTGGCGTGGTGCATCGCATACCTGGAGCGCACGGGCCGGACCTGCCCAGACTTCGACGCCACGTTGTACTTCGATCAGGACGAAATTGAAGCGGCCTATCTGCTGCGTGAAAAACCGGCACCGCCAAAGGCAACAGTCGATCAGGTGCTGAGCCAAATCGTGTGCTTCGGAGGCTTCCTGGCGCGCAAACGCCACTGGGACCCCTACGCGGAAATCATCTGGCTTGGATTGAAGGGTCTACAGGTGGCCGTCAAAAATATGCGCACCGTGCGCAGGTTTGGGCAAGGATAGACTTGTGTATAACATGGTGCCTAGAATGGGCCGTCTGTAAGCATAGAGACGAGGTCTCGATATCTTGTCAGTACATCAGTGTTTCACTGAAGAGCGGGTGAAGTCTTTTTTGATGAATTTGAAAACAGAAACAAACGGCTCAAAGAACAAGCGTGTGTCTGCGACTGCAATTTTTTTGATGTGCTGGATAAGTGCGATCATGTTCATGCTCCTTAATGTCCTTTTGTGTTGCTGTAAATGTACCTGCAGATGCGGGTAGTTGTCAACAAAGGGCAATCGCGCCATCAAACGGGCGACCAGACCGATGCTCAACTTCAAATAGTTCCGCGCCGCCCACTGCGTGCTCGCAGGCGTCGAGCTCATGCACATGATTCGCAAGGGGCAGTTCGCAATCAGCGGAGCCGATGCGATGTCGTTCGCCGACCAATTTTACGCGCTGGCGGGCAAGGTCCGTCCGCAATGACCTGGACAATGCCCTTCAAGGGAAATTCCGCCGTTTAATCAACAACGCGACACAATCACTTCCAATTCGTCGTCTGGCCTGCCTCCTGGTTTAAGCCGTGACGGAAATGTCGGGAGATATGCAGGCGCGTGAGCCTTTTGTCGACGAACATACCTATGGAAATTCATGATCGGCAATTTACCAATCAATGCCTTACGTCGGTGATGAGGGTTGCCATTTCGAACGCATTGCGCTTGCTATAGTTGCGGGCATTTCTGCC
Organism: Janthinobacterium sp. 67; assembly: GCF_002797895.1. NCBI lineage: Bacteria > Pseudomonadati > Pseudomonadota > Betaproteobacteria > Burkholderiales > Oxalobacteraceae > Janthinobacterium > Janthinobacterium sp. 67. Next base: position 62,954 of record NZ_PGES01000002.1, read on the forward strand.
GTGGTAACGATATTATTTCTCTATCTAAGTTGGTAACGCTGTCGCGCAATGTATTCGTCAAATACCGCCGCTATCGAGGAAGAAAAGACGCTACTCATCTGTGCAAATCCCTTTGGGTACTCACCGAAGTCGAACGCTTCCAGGTTATGTTGTGCGGCCACGAAGTCGTCGACCGTGCCGATCTCGTCAATTAGCCCAATTCTCTCGCCTCCACACCGCTCCAGATCTCACCACTGCCGTAATTCACGCCGAGCTGGAGAACCCGCGCGCGGCCGTGTTCAAGTTTGAGCAAAAAGGTATGGCCAACATGGTCGACCAGATACTGAGCCTTGATTTGCGCATCCTTGCTCAGTGGCGTGAACGGATTCAGGAACGCCTTGAGGTGACCGGACGCGAATATCTCCTGCGAGATTTCAATCCTGTCCAGCGGGCGCGACAACTGCCATGGTGCGATGATCGCTCCAATCGAACCGACCAAGCTGTACTTGCCAGCGATGATTTTGTCAGCTCGCAGGGCGATCATATAGGTTGCCGATGCGCCGACGTTACTGATCACCGCAACTACCGGCTTAGGATTTTTTTTCTTGAAGGTCGCGACGGCGTTACCGATTCGTTCAGCCTCCATCGGCGCACCGCCAGGACTGTCGATCGCCAATACTACCTGGATGATACGATCTGATTCAAAAGCGCGCTCGATCAAGGGGAAAAAGCTTGTCGGCCGATACCTTCGACGTTGATAATATTTCGCTATCAATGTGGACAATGCCGATCAATGAACTAAACGCACCCAGTCTGGAGCCTGATACCTGCAGCAGAAAATAAAGTCCAAACAGCAGCGGCATTAACACCAGCACTGACCGGAATGCCATGTTGAGCCTGCGCGCGAATTTTCGATCGCGCTCCAAAACCAAGCGCTAATATTTGAAGCCAATGCGCTGTTCTCGCATCTCAGCCACCAAGAGGAGGACGAGATTGGCTGATTCCAGAATCGGCTCGTTTTTGCTGTCGTCGTTTACCATGACATATTTCCCGCGAGCGATAGGTAGAGATAGCTAGCGCCAGTTCCCGCCCCAACCCGATGCAACCGTTGCTGCACTGCGGTGTCACCTAGCCCGTACAGCTGCCCGACTTCCTAGTAAGCTTGTCCCGCCATCACGTACTTGAGCATGGCAATTGATTCGGCAATATACATAGGGTTCATACGCAGCTCCATGCAATCTGGATTGCCTTATCATGTCTTGGCCACAGTGGCATGGCGCACGAAAAGCATACGGTTTTCGCGGTGTTATTTACTTTACGGAAAAATCGGCGAGTATTCCCTGGTAATTGGTCGGTTCGGCCACAATGCACATGCTCACCCGTTTGTGAACGGCATTGGGAGCCCCGCACCATTGTGCATGTACATACGGTATAGGCGGATAGTAAAATATCAGCATTGCGGCATGGTGCCGACGGAGAAGTCAATGCTGAACGTGACGAACGCCACTCGGATTGCGGAGCTTGAGAGGGCGCTCGAAAATGTCGTGGAGTATTTGAAAAAATTACCCATTCATCCCATGCATAATGCAGCGATCAACGCTGCTGAGCACAAGCTACGGCCACCGTACGCAGGCAGCCTGCTAGAAACCGTCAACCCCGTGTTCAGCACGCAGTGTTATGCCCCCAATGGCATGTTGACGCTCGCTGCCCTGGTGACGCCGCATAGCGTCGTGATTACAACCGCCAAGGTTGCGGTACCGAGGTTGCGTGAAGCACACCTCTTCCGGCTGAACCAGAAACTGGAATCGGGTGTGGTGCTGCCGGCATTGACTCCAGCAGGCCAAGCCGATTGTCCGGAAATCCAGGCATTATTGGCGCTTCATGGCGACCCAGACCCGAGCAGCGGAGCCACATAATTGTTGTCCATGCCTCCATGCCCTGCCGCCCTCCACAAGGCACCTGTGCTACCTTCCCACTGCCTACACACTTGCCAGCTGGCACACTGACTATTCTCCCTATCTCGCAACCTAATTGTTGACCCATGCCAGCTCTTTGGCTGACAGAAAATAGGCGCGATGTCGTGTATGTCTGAATGGTGAAAGTGGCGCGCTTCCTGTGGCGTCGCAACAGGAAGCCTGATTCATTAGTTCCGTTATGGCGTAGCTGGACTTTACTGGCACAAATTCATCGTTTCGGCCATGCTGAGGTGGGCTAGCGGCAACCGAATCATCTCGCAGACTACCTTCTTGCAGCTGTGGCACATGTCTGTCCAAGGTGTCAGTCATGTCATTACGCCCACGTCATTGGCCACCGCGTTGCACCTGCTGGTCAAGGCGGCATATCGGTAGATCGCATCCCATGAAGCGACTGAAACAATAAATTTCTATTATCTGTGCAACCAAAATGCAATTAACCAACATGTAAATATAAAACAACAGTACATTGCCAAGCCACTGACTACGGTGACTCTGACGTCCTCACTAAGCGCGATAAACTAAAAAAATCGCCACAACATCAGTCAAACAAAAAGCGTCTACAGAGCAAAACCTCGATGATTGCCGTAAAGCGACCAGTCACGGTTAAAGCAATCTACCTATGTTGGTTAATTGCATTTTAGGATAAACTGACAGCCTGTTTACTCGCCTGATTGATGATGACATCACGCAAGCTCTGGGACGCCAGTCCGCTCACCTGTTTCAAGGCATTTGTCAAAACGGCAGATTTTGTGGAGATCACCAAACAAGCCGTGCTCAAGGAGCGACCGCCCATTTCCGACAAATCTGCGCTGGTCTATATTTCGATGTTTCGTACCTTCGATCGTTGGATGAGCAAGCATCACAAGATATTCTCGGTGCTTGGCCAAGACGATTTATTGCAATTTCTAGGTGCGGATGACGATGCTGATAAGACGTCCTCCCAAAGGCTCAACAGCAAAATTTCTTATCGCTATCTGCGCCTGCTGGAACGATGCTTCGACTATTTGCAAGTGGTGCCTAACCCTGCGCAACATGCCATTTTCCAGACATTTCAGGAGGGAAAATTAGCAAAAGATGCTACCACCGTCGCGCTGCAGGAGCATCAAATAGCCGCCTTCCTCGATGCGCTGCCCTCGGCCCCGATTTCCCGCCGACCGGGATCGGCCAACTGGAAGCGACGCCGCGACCGCGCGATGCAGATCACCATGCTGCTCGGCGGACTGCGCGTGGCGGAGGCGGTCGGCCTGCTGCTGACAGAAGTCAGCGAACAGACTCGCTTTGACGACGGCCTCGAACTGGACCTGACGCCGGCAGAGAAGCATGACACCAGTTACGCCCACACCACCATATTGCCAGCTACTGCTGCGGCCGAGCTGCTCACTTGGCTAGCCGAGCGTGCGTGCTTGCGAATCCCAGGTCCATATGCCTTTCCTGCCGATTTGCAAGGCGCCATGCTCAACAAGTCCACGGTATACCGACAAGTGAAGGCCACTTTTCAACGGGCCGGCATCGACGATGTTCCGCGAACCGGCGGCCGGACCTTGCGCAACACCTTTGCAGTGCACGAGCTGCGCAATGGCATGACCGTGCCGGAATTGACCGAATCACTTGGGCTGGCACTCGAGCGCTCTACCCAGCCTTATCTGGATATTACCAAGCAGGTAAAGTGACGACCAGGTTTCTCTGAGCCAGACCAGGCTGGCAAGCAGCACCATGGCTTACCCTATTCATTTCCGTTTTGTCGTATAACGTGCCCTAGTCAGCAAGGCAAAACTGGGAAAGACAGCCGGGCTGGCGCCAAGGGAGTGCTGCGGTTGACGGTCGGACTGCCATGCCAGTTCTATTTGAGCGAAATCGCACCGGTTTGCAGCGCGAACTGGAACAGGTCTTGAGGCGTTGGCTCCCCCCAATGTTTTTTTGCCAGCCAGGCAAACAGCGGCACCATATAGCGCGAGGTGCGCTTCTCATTGTCCTGCGGGACCTGCGTCACTTTGCTGTCCTGGGCAGCGTTATACTCCGCGATCACCGCTTCCCGATCCACCTCGAGCATCTCGCTGAGCATCGCTTCGGCTTCAGCATTGCGCGTTTGTGTAAATTTCGTCTGGATGTCACGCATGGCCTCCATATCTTGCGTTCCCCCTGCAGGCGCTTTTTCAACCACATCCGGCGCAAAATTGCCCTCCAGTGCGCGTTTCAGGTACGCGCTCGGACTCTTGATGGCAGGCTGGCTTTTATCGCTCACGCGTGCCATCGTGAATTTCCAGTGCGCATTGATGACCGCAGTCGGATAGGTGGCCAGGATTTTCTTGCGGTCGCGTGCCGACAAGCCCAGGTCCTCGAGACGCTTTTCCCACTCCCCTTTGTCGTCCACATCGGGAATGGCGCGAAATATCTGCTTTTCTTCCACGATAAACTGGAGATACTTCACGCTGCGACTGCCATCGCGGTTTTCAATCAGCTCGATGGTTAGATCGGACTTTTCATTGATCTCCTTGATGGCCGGCTTGAGCTTGTCCCGCTTGAAAATCTTGTATTCGTTAAGGATGGAGGTTTCGCTCACCTCGCCGTAAATGCACCAGCGCCAGTCCGTCCAGGTCATTTCATTGGTACGCTTGGACGGATTGGTGCGGAAGCGGTTGACCCATTCGTACAGCGCGGCAGCTGGATCCAGACGGAATGTGCGCTGGATGCGCAGGTCGAGGCGAGCATAAATTTTGGAGTCGAATAACATCGGCTTGATCTGCGCCGCATAGGAGTAAAACACCTTGTCACGATCGAATGCGACAAATGGCAGCAGGACGCACGAGGCCCACATCGGATCGCCGTCCTTGCGCAAGAAATCCCACTGCACCGTCAGCTTCTGCATCTGGGTGAGGGCTTCTTTCAAATGCTTCCGGTTGGGCGAACTGTAGCCAATAATGCGCATCAGCTCCTCGCGCGAGATCGAGTAAGTTTCGGTTTCCAGTCCAGGATTCCTGGCATGCTCCTCTAGCGCATGCTTGAGCATGGCATTGAAAGCCAGGCGCTGCGTCTTGCTCTGGATCCCCCCCGTAATGGCCATGTGAATGGCTTGCACGGGCTTTTTCAGAATCTCTGGTTGTTGATCGAATAGCAGCGCGAGCGCCATTTGCGAACCGGGGGTTTCTTCTGGGGTCATATCTTCTGGAGGTGAGAATTTGGCGGTTATTGTTCACCTTATCAACGGCGGCGTCAATCGCTTTCCCTCAAGCATCAGCGAAGACCTCTGTGCGCCGACCTGGCCAATGCCTGCGCGAAGCGAAAATGATGCCGCTGCAATCGGATTCGCGCGGTTACCACTGAGCCCCTGCAGCTGCTGCCTGGCGCCTGTCGCTCTGTCCCAGGCACAGCATGCTGCCGGCACCGCGCCGATTCTCCGACTGGCCTCCAGCCGCACTGGCGAGAGGTGAGCTTTTCGGTTGATTACGCGTGAAAATCAGCACAACGCGCGGTACGCCAACCGGCTTGCCAGGCGTCTCTAGGGAAAACCTGACGAAAATGTTGCCCGCGCACCTACGAAATCCATCTTGGCTATCAGAAAAGCTCACCTTTACGCGTCTGTCAGCCAAGATGCCTATTAAAAAAGCTCACCTTGTTGCATTTGTCGCCCGTCCAGCCTATCAGAAACGCTCACCTTTCGCCTTTATCGCCAATTACCTATCAAAAAAGCGCACCTTTTGACTTGCTCCATCGACAATGGAGCATTTTTGCTATCAAAAATTCGCACCTTTCATCCCATAATCATTTATTTTCTGTGGCCGCATCATTCTGCAAGTGAAAAAATAAAAGAAAAAGCTCACCTTTTCATAATCCTACGCCTCAAACTATCAAGAAAGCTCACCTTTCGGTAAAAAAGGCCGCTTTGACTATCAAAATACCTCACCTTTTTTGACGTTGACTGAATTACCCTATCAAAAACCCTCACCTTTTATCTCTGCAGCATGGTGGCATGCTGCATGGCCTTCTGCTCTTGTGAACTCGCTCAGGAGATCATCTAACGCGAACCAGCGATTCTATTGCATTACCGATCACTTTCTTGGCCGTATCTGGGGTACGCACACGCCATTGCTGAAAAAATGGGCATAAAAACAGAGATATCCACAGCTACTATCAAAAAAACGCACCTCCAAACATATCCACATCCGTTGGCTATCAAAAAAGCTCACCTGTAAACATACCCACATCCCTGCCCTATCAAAATAACTCACCTGTAAACATATCCACAACCCTAAACCGCCTGAAAAGAAGCGCCACGCTCACGCTGTGCCGGTTAAAGGTTAATTAAAGGTTTTTAAAGCTTTTTGGAATTTAATGAACTTCCAGGCTCACTCCGTGCCAAGCCACCTTCCCATGTTTTGATGGATAACGCTTCGCTGCTAGGTTTTTTCCATTAAAGTCGAAAAATCCTTGCAACGGTAATGATAATTTGCAAAAATAGCGTCAGTGAATTTATAAGGGGAATCTCTTGACCCGTAAGCCTTTCAAAGTACAAGCCGTTGCGACCCTGTTGGGTATCAGCGTCGATGCCGTGCGTCGCGACTCCGATGATGCTGGTCTGCAGATTGAACGCCAGCCGGGAGAAGGACCCAAGACGCGGCTGTTCAGTATCGAAAACATTTACGATCTGGCCGCCTATCGCGCAAAGAAATATGGCGTGACAGCGAAGGCTAAACGCATCGTGACCGTCTATGCGCCAAAGGGTGGTGTTGGAAAGACAACGCAAACGTCTAATCTGGCCGCCATATTTGCGTTGATGGGACTCAAGGTTTTGGTTGCTGACCTCGACTTCCAGGCCAATCTGACTATTTCCTATGGATATGATCCCGAGCTGACCCATGAAGAAGCGATAGAGTCGGGGTTGCCTCTGTCGACCTGCGTTGATTATCACCTGGGCCATTTGCTACCGCAGTGGCAGACCAACGGTCAGCCACCAGAGCTCAAGGACGTGCTGAAGAAACCTTTTGGCGAAAATGGTCCGCACCTGATTCCGTCCGAAGTGACGCTGGACCGGCTCGAGGCCTTGTTTACGGTTGATGCCATCATGAGCAAGAAGCCGGAACTGGCGATCGCGCGCTTCCTGGCAGAAAACCGCTCCGGCAAGAATAAGCAGATCGATTTGTCGCAGTATGATGTAATCATGTTCGACGCCCCTCCCGCCAAGAACCAGACCACACGCGGAGCCCTGTTGGCAAGTGACTATGTGATCGCACCGGTGTCGATGGAAAAGTACAGCACCAAATCAGTGTCATACCTTGCAGGCGTCCTGAGTGAAATGCAGCAGGAACATAACCGCTATCCTGAATTGACGATATTGGGTAACTTTTTTGACATGACGCGCGTGCGTGTCGCTGCACAGGTCATAGCGTTGACGAAGCAATATCCGGATGCCTGGCTCGACAAGCAAATCAGTTCCAGCGAAGAGTTTAAAAAGGTACTAAGCGATGATGAAGGCATGCCGCTGGCGTTGGCCAGACCAAGCAGCACAGCAGCGCGTGAGTTGCGCGAAGTGGCGAAAGCATTGATTGAGAAGATGGGAATACTGTGAAAAACAAACAAACCGAATCGCAGTTTGCCGCCACCCTGGCCGCTCGCCTGGGCGCTTCGGCGCCTGCTGTGGCAACACCAGCCATGCACATGAACGCGGTACCGCACGGACCGTCAAAGTCTCTGGAGGACATGCTCAAGGACTCGGATACGCCTGCTGCGGCGACAAATAATGGATCACCTATCCCGCCTGCGCAAACGACGACATCGGATATGGCTGGCGAGGCTGAACACAGCATGATCGTTAAAATCGCAGTGCAGGATCTGGTTGATTCGCCTTGGCAGCCACGTCGCCGCTATGACGAGACAGCGATTCAAGCATTAGGAGAAACACTGAAGGCACGCGGCCAGGATGAACCGATCCGCGTGCGAAAATTAGCCAGTGGCAAGTACCAGCTGATCGCTGGCCACCGACGTACGCGTGCCGCACGACTAATCGGCTGGGCAGAACTTGATGCCAACGTCATGGCGCTGGATGATCGTGAAGCTCACCAGGCAACGTTGTTGAGTAACGAGACCAATGAAGGATTAAGCGATTTCGAACGCGCTCTTTCTTATCGTGAACTGATGTCGGAAGGATTTGCGGAGACGCAGAAGGACGTTGCGCGTCTGACTGGGTGTTCGCAGGGACGTGTCTCCCAGTGCTTGGGCATGTTGAAACTGCCACCGGTCGTCCTTGATCTGCTGGAAAAGTACCCTGCACTACTGAGCTACCGTCACGCCAAAGTGGCTCAGGAGATGCTCGACAAATACCCTGATGCTTTATCCAAGATCACGACCACGCTGGACACGTTGATTGACAAACCGGATCTGGAACCGAACGAACTGAAAGTGTTAATCAGTAAGGCGCTCGAATCCAAACGTCCGCGGAAGGCAGCAGTCGAGCCCCGTACCATCGGTGACAAAAATGGTCGCTCAGCCTTTAAAGTGCGTGTTCACGCACAACAAATCGTGATCAATATCGAAGAAGGCGTCGATGTCGAAATGGCCGGCAAGCGCACGTTAGCAGCGCTACGGCAGTTTGCGGAGTCGCTGGAACTGCCCGCAGAAAAAAAAGCTTAATAATCAAAGGCTTAGATTTTATTTATTTTGGCGCATATAGGTTTTTTCCTTTAAAATCAAATACTTAGCTAATTTTATTAGCTGCTAATATTCGATAAGCGTCCAGCTTTTCTGCGTTTTACTAGCGAACGGCATAGCCGTTGCAAGTATGGAAGATATACTTGCAGCGGCCTTGTCCACTTCTCGCCCTGTTCACTTGTTCAAGTATCACGCTGTATAACTTAACGTTCCCCAATTATCGTTCAGCATTTGATGGGCAAATCATACTGTACATTGCTCGTAATAAGCACGAAGGGCGAGGTTAACAAAGGGATTTCCGACCACCTTATCGCTTAGCATTGCTGCAGTTAGATGATGGCATGTTCAATCGAATTCAATTTGGAGACTTCTGACTACAGTGCTAGTCTGTGACTTCGTGTAGCCCCTACCACACTGTTCATCCAACTTGTGAAGGGATAAACAGCGCTGTCCGCTCATCGACCAGATCCTAGACTGTTCGTTTGCTCGCAGAATTGACCCACTCTGTTTAACTTGCCTTCCGTTACCTGGCAAACGCTGCCACGCGGTCGTATAACCCTGCATAGCCCAGCTCTTTCAGGTCCTAATGGATCTGCTTCAAATTGCGCCGCTGCTTACGCGGTTTAGTCGTCTCGGCCTTGAGCCACCTAGATAGCTGTACTGAGTATTTGTCTAATCCGCTAACTGACCGCCGCTCCGAGTAGGAGGGCTCAGTGGTTTCCGATCGCAGGTAGCGTCGGACGGTATTGCGCGAAATATCCAATCGCCTAGCGATTTCTCGTATTGAGATCTTGTCACGAAGGTGCCAGAGTTGAATGATGCCGAGTAGACCCATGTCGGTCACTCCGATCTCCTGCCGATAAGACAGGTGGAATTGTGCTACTAACCTCGGTCAGATTCCGTTGTAAATTCGTGAGGAAAATGGGTCAATTTTCAATGCAACTTAACAAACATTACTTAGGTGGGCGCTACTGAATAGACCGCAAAGCCACTTATCGCTTGGAAATCAATCAACGCGGGAGGATGCTATCTTCTGCAAATGCTAGATTGATTGGAGTAGCATTATTTGACAATCATATTGCAATGAGTGTATCGATTGCTGTAGATGAGTGTACCGAACAAGAGTGTAACGTTCGCAAGAGAATCAGGGATGCAGCGTTGCAAGTTCTTTATCGTAACGAAAATTACCTGAAGTATAAAATACGTTAAAAATCAATGGCTTAGCATATCGCAATATTTTTAAATATAGATTTAAGTCAATGAAATCAATGACATACAGAATTTTATTAGCTGCTAATATTCAGCGAGCAGGAGGGCTGATATTTTTGAAACTGGAAATGGCCTGTTTGCTTATGTTGCCGTCAGTAGTGTTTCAAACTGCACATAGATGATGAGACAGCGAATAGGTTCGATACGGCCTGTCCAGCATTCATAGGCGCCCGCATATCGCCGATAAAAATGTTGGCCTTCGCCGAAAAAGTCTGCCAGACGATGTCCAGATTCGCGGCCCGTTGTATCTGGCTTGCGAGCGCATCGATCAAGGCGCCAGCAACACGCCCGTCCACGTTTATAAAGCAGCCTATGCAATAGTTCCTGCTAAAGGGCTTCGAGGTGGATTGGTGCGATGCTCAAGATATTGGGTTCTATTGCATTAGCGAAGGTCGACGAGCCTATCAGGTAAGTTACGACGCCCGAACCTTGGACGAATCGACATGCTCAACTTCAAAGGAATGCGCTTTCCGATCGACGTGATCTTTGTTTGCATACGCTGGTATGTAGCTTATCCGCTGAGCTACCGACACTTGGAAGAGATGATGCAAGAGCGCGGCGTGTCGGTCGACCATTCGTCAATCAATCGGTGGGCGATTCGTTTCCTGCCCCTAGTCGAGAACATGGCCCGTAAACACAAGCGCCCAGTCGGCCGCAGCTGGCGCATGGATGAGACCTACATCAAGGTCAAAGGCGTCTGGAAATACCTGTACCGCTCCGTCGATAAGTAGGGAAAGACCGTCGACTTCCTGCTCACGGCCAAGCGCGACATGGCCGCAGCAAAGCGCTTCTTCGACAAGGCAATGGGAGCGAACGGCGATCCGGACAAGGTCGCGATGGACAAGAGCGGCGCCAACAAGGCGGCCATCGATGCGATCAACGCTGGCCGCGACGTGCCGATCGTGGTGCGCCAGGTCAAATACCTGAACAACATCGTCGAGCAGGATCATCGCGCCATCAAACGGGTTGCCAGGCCGATGCTCAACTTCAAATCGTTCCACTCCGCCAGCTGGTCTCGCCGGCATCGAACTGATACATATGATCCGCAAGGGCCAGTTCGCCATCGACGGCGTCGATGCGATGTCGTTCGCCGACCAATTTTCTGTGCTGGCAGGAATGGTGCGCCCAGTTTGATGTGCAATGTGCCGTGCCGGAAAAATTTCGCCCTTTAATCAGCAACGCGACAGAACCGCAGCGAGCGCTTCGAGCTGAGTGATGTGCCGCCAGAAGATCCCGGCACGTACGAAATGATCTGCCAAGCCGACACGGTTGGCGTCTTTCAAATCGAGTCACGTGCGAAGCTGTCAATGCTGCCGCGTATGCTGTCACACACCTTTTACGACCTGGTCATTGAGGTCGCCATCATTCGGCCTGGTCCGATCCAAGGCGGCATGATCCATCCCTTCGTACGGCGCCGGCAAGGTCTCGATCCGGTCTCATACCCTAGTGCGGAAATTTGTGCCGCTGCGATGGACACTTCCACCTCGCCAGACCAACGGTTTGTTTGAGTGCATAATTCTCTTTTTATTCTGCTAGGAGCAGGCAATGCGTGAGATGTCGGTTTTAGTCGGTCTAGGCCTGGACGCGGACCAGCTTCAGCAGGTCCTGCACGAGAACGGCGGGAGGTTCTTATATGAGGTCGCGCACGCGCTACTGGACGACCACGCCGACGACCGCGCGGAAATCTACGAGGTCAAGGTGGATAGCGTGGCGATCAACGAGGACTGCCCCACTCAGGTAGACATCGACTTTGAAACCTCTTGGAGCATCTACCGGGGCTGCGAGGAGAGGAACACTGCGGGGAGCGAGTATCAGCATGAGCGGGCGACCTACGAGGCGGACGGCCGCCTGGTGTTCCTCGCGCCGCTGGCGCGCAAACACGTCGATCCTTGCTGAAAAGATAAGACGATGAACGTTTCCAGTATGTCCCGTCTCGGCATGCTTATCCTGGCCGCGGTCGCCATGCAGCTCGCATGGGCTCAGGCAGCGCCGGATGCTGCGATCTACACCCTATACCGGAATAGCGTGACCAATGCGGCCCTGCGCCTGCACGTCGCCACCTTCGATGCTCTGGACGGGGCGGCGTATAACCGCCAGAACTGTGCTCAGGCCCAGCAACTGTTCGCCGCTCAGCAAGGCGTCAATGTGGCATTCTGGTGCGAGCCCGGTCGGTTCCGTGCCATAGCCGCCAGCGATCACGCGCCAGCCCTCGGCAAGCAGTTCATCAACGGTAAGCCGGCCGAACGGAACTGCAGCCCGTCCTCCTCGAAACTGGCGCGCGGGGACAAGCGGCCTGCCAGTGCCGGCGATAGTTGTTCGCCATGACGGCGCTGCGCACCTTCGCCGGTGTTCACGCTATTCACCACTACCAGGGCGCACTGTTCACCGTGCACACCGACAGCGACATGGTCTATATGTCCGAGGAGGATCCTGGATCTGACGGCGAAGCATGGGCGGTCGTAGAGGTCGACGCCGAGCGGTTCCTGCAGCTATGGCGCCAGCCGGGAAGCAGCCATCCAGAGGTGGCGCACCAAAGCCCCGAGACCTGGCCGCTGGACCGCAAGTTCCATTGGCCGGACAAGCATTTTACGGAGGGCCGTGTCAACCCGGTGCCGCTGGCCACCGTCAGCTGTGAGCTTCGACGCTTGGAAACGCCGGTGTGGCGTCGCCGGTTGCTGTGGCAAGTGCTAGAGCGCGTCGACGTGACCGAGCACCCGGTCCTCTCGTTCACCGACGGGGTCACCCGCACCATCTGGCTGCTGACTCACGGCGTGCAGGCCATGCCGGTCAAATGCCCGATGGCCGACGCGGTACGGTTGCAGGCGCTGGCCGGCGTGGACGGCGGCCAGCCGGTCGCCGTCGGTATATTGTTCAAGCAAAAAATGGATTGACACCGTGGGTTCGATCAGCGAAAGGGAAGTGGGGGTGCCTGGCACCTGCGGCAGGCCGCAGCACCAGGCGGGAGACGCCGGCATGCCGTGCAGTTACCTGGTGTTGACATAGCACGGGTGGCCAGCGGCAGAGGAGGGCGCCCGTCGCAACGGGCGGACGGTGCGAGCACCGGGTCGGGGTCCACCATAGCGACTGGAATCGACAGCCGCTGCAGTAGCTGCAGGCCTTGACCCATGTCCGGGTTTGACGGCGAGAACACGGCGCCGGCCGTGGCCATGCTGATGGCGTGCGCTGTGCTGGACGTCGACCGGCTGGCCGACCAAGATCCTGGCCGCTGAGCGGTCGTGGCCAGCGCCTTGCCGGCGCTGCCTGGTGATCGCCTGATCGAGCGGCGGGCGATCGCTCTGGTGCAACTGCCAGCGCTGCTGCGCCAGCTGCTGAAGCTGGCCTGCGCGCGCGCCTATCGGCCGCACTTCGGCGCAGAGCCACGCTCGTGGCGTACGCTGCGCTACACGTCGTCCAGCTGGCTCACCTCGATATCGACCGCCGGCGCGTCGGTGGCCAGCGCCGTGCGGGCGCCGCCTGGTGACCGCCCGATCGAGCGGCGGGCGATCGCCCTGGCGCAACTGCCAGCGCTGCTGCGCCAGCTGCTGCAGTTGGCCGGCACGCGCTTGGCGGCGGCGGCTCGGCACCGTCGGTGGCCATGCTGGTGGCCAGCCGCGCTGCACGTCGAGCAGCTGGCCAGCCTCGATATCGGCCGCTGCGCGTTGACGGCAGGCGCCGTGCCCGTGTGCTCGGGCGCTGCGACTTCGGCGCACGCTCTCCGAGTGATGCTCCCGGCAAAAGCCAGTCGCGCTTTTAGTTGGAGAATCGCTTTTTTAAACGGAATTGACTGAAAAACCAAAACTTCCCGCCTGTGGACCTATGTGTCGCACGACCGGACACCGGTGATCCGACATCTGATGAAGACGGGACGTGACCGCCCAAAATGTTGGACCCGTGCTAGTGCGTGGAGGGCCGGACCAAATTTAGTCACAATCTGGTGTGGACGAACAATAAAGTTTGACACAAGCCCTCCTATGAGGCGACCAATTTCATCACGCTGCGCATGCTAATAAAGTTTGACACAAACGCCAGTCGAAGTTTCTCAAGCCTTCGGCTTGCAACAATAAAGTTTGACACAACCTGCGGGTTTCCTTGGGCATACGCGGCCGGCAGCTATCGCCCCAAAGCAGCCGTTCGCGTTGTTTGCGTGAGTCACTGCTCTCAAAATTCAACCTGACGCACAGGTATCCCGTGAAGTAGCGCCTCGGTACATACATGCTCGGCAAGTAGATCATCTTCGATGATCAATGCTACGCCGGTTAACTCATTCATCGGTAGAAATTCTGGCGCGTCGACGATACTCTCGACGAGGTTCAAATCCTCGCGGCGACACGCTGCAGCAACTAGGCGGGCTTCTTTCGGCTCAAATCGCCCTAGAAGCAGCGATTCCTGCCCACGCAACTGGGTCACCACTTCATGCACTGGCAGGGCAGTATAGGGCGCAACAGTCCGCCTTACAGCCATTAGCTCACGTGTCGATGGACCGGTGGTAGGAAAAGCCAGCGAAAGATCGACATAGTTACCGCAGAACCGCTTCAAAACCCACCCTGGCTGAGATCCATCCCATAGATATTTGAGGTGTACTGTCAATAGCGGACACTCTTGTTTCAAGCCACCCGCGGCTGTTTGCTGAATTTTTCAGCGAACAACGCGGGCGGAACATTGCCAAGGCGCGAATGGCGTCGCTGGCGGTTGTAAAAGCTTTCGATATATTCCTGTATTGCGGCTTTCGCGTCGGCCCGGGTCGCGTAACGTTGATGGTGCACCAGCTCGTTTTTCAGGCTGCCCCAGAAGCTTTCCATGGGCGCGTTGTCATAGCAGTTTCCTCGGCGCGACATGGACGGCTTCATGCCGAACTGCGTCACCAGTTTCTGATAGTCGTGGGCGCAATACTGACTGCCACGGTCGGAGTGGTGAATCAAGCCCGGCGCGGGGCGTTTGTTGCGCACGGCCTTCCACAGTGCTGTTGCCGTCAGCGTTTGCGTCATGCGCTCGTCCATCGCGTAGCCCACCAGCTCGCAGGTGAACACGTCCTTGATACCGGCCAGGTAAAGCCAGCCCTCGCCGGTCGCCACATAGGTGATGTCGGTCACCCAGGCTTCGTTCGGCCGGGTCGGCGCGAAAGTCTGATTGAGCAGGTTGTCGGCCACCGGCAGGTCATGATTCGAGTTCGTGGTGGCCTTGAACTTGCGCTTTTGCTTGCAGCGCAGGGCGAGCTCGCGACGCAGACGGACGATACGATCACGGCCGGCCGGAAAGCCTTGCGCCGTCAGTTCCGGCTGCATGCGCAACGGGCCATAAGTCTGCCGGCTCTGCGCGTGCACGGCCTCGATGGCGACCTTCAGGCGTGCGTCGTCCTGCGCCCGCTGCGACGGTTTGCCGTTCGCCCAAGCGTAGAAACCGCTGCGCGAGACGCTAAAGACGCGGCACATGATGGTGACAGGAAATTCGAGTCGCAAGGTCTTCATGACCGCGTACTTGGCAGCGACTCCCGCGCAAAGTACGCTGCCGCTTTTTTTACGATATCGCGCTCCATGCGTGCCTCGGCAAGCTCTTTGCGCAGCTTGGTTACCTCAGCCTCAAGCTCCGGCACGGAGCGGCTACCAGGGGCTACTTTGGGCGACGTGCCGCGCCTTGCCGCACTGACCCAGTTCGCTAGCGTGCCCTTGGGAATGGTGAGACGCAACGCGGCGTCTTCCAGCGTCAGGCCTTGTGTCAGGACCAGTTTTACCGCTTCTTCCCGAAGCTCCGGTGTGTATGTTGTTGAGCGTGTCATAAGTTCTCCAGTTGGTGAAGTTTACCAAACTAGAGTGTCCGAAAAAGTCAGGGTACCTCAATTTGTACTCATCGATCCGTTCAGGATTGCTCATAATCATCGGTCCAAAGTATGTATACTGACTGGCCGCTTGTGGCCGAAAGCGGAAGATCCTAGGAGCATGGCCACCTTGGCCTCTTGTGTCAAACATTATTGTTTTGTGTCGAACTTTATTGTTTTGTGTCCGACTTTATTGTTCGTACACATCTGGAAGCAGATTTAGTCATCGGGACGCCAGAATTTCCAGCGAATCCGTTCCTGAAATCTATCATACTTAATATGGGCTAAGTATTATAGGGTAAATGACAGGTACGTTTATGGATGAAGAATACCGGTTTAAATACCGCTGTTTGGCCAGTCGTGCTATGCTCTTTTTCATCCACGCCGTCGTGATGTCCGCGCCGGCAGACCCGAACGATTGCGCGCACCATGCACCCACCACCAGACCCGCTGTTCCAACCGCCGCCAGCGTTGGCATCGCTGCCGCGCAACGCCGGCCGGCCGCGTTTTGCGCTCACCGACGATCAGGCGCGCAGCCTGGTGATGCAACTGGGCGCTATGCGTACCCGTCACGCCAACAACCCGCGCCAGCATCGTCCGTTCGTACACGATTTTCTACGGGCAGTGCACCACGCGACCGGGCGCATTTACAGCGCCGGCACCTATCGCAAGCTGCTGCAGGCGTACGCGCCCGAGCGCACGCCGTCGACGACCACGCTCGAGACCGAAAAAAACTTGCTGGAGCATGACCTCAAAAGCCGCGCGGTGTCGGTGGGCATCGCTGCGGCAACGCCACTGCCGGCAGCTGAGGCAGCGCCATCAGTCCACGCACCGGCGCCGGCGCGGGAAACGGGACTCGAACTCCAGCAGATCATTGGCTTGCTGCACCACCTGGCAGCGCGACTCGATCAACAGGATCGTGCGATTGCCGGCCAGGATCGTTCGGCCGGCATGCAAGCCCACAACGACTATCTGCGCGAGCGTCTCGCCGTCACCGAAGAGGATTTAATTAAAACCCGGGCGCAGGCCGCCCGGATGGCGCTCGAGGCGCAAGCTGCCGCCACCCAGGCAGAGGAGCGCGCGCGCGAGCTGGCCGTGCTGTACCAGAACGTCAAGGACCAGGCGGCGGCGCTGGGCGCGATGGCGGAAGAACTGCATGGCAGCCGGCAGTTTGCCATGCAGGCCATCGATGGCGTTCGCGGAGAAACGCGCGCGGCCAAAGAGCGCTGCGCGCAGCTGGAGCAACAACTCAAAGACAAGGAGCAGCAAGTGGACATGTACCGGCAAATGGCGTTCAGCAAAGGAGGTCCAGCGCGATGACCGGACTGACCCCCTATTCCCACGGCGCCGGCCAAATGACGGTTGCCGCCCCCCAGCCGGTGCACAGCCTGGGGCCGGTCGCCGACGACTGGGAAGCGATCAATGTGTGGCTGGCCGCGGTGGCCGACAACAGCAGAAGCGGTTCCAATGAAACGCTCAAAACCTACCGCTACCATCTGGCCAAGCTGCGCTGGTATTGCGAGCGCGAACTGGGACGTCCGCCGTCGACCTGGACCCTGCAAGATGTCAAAACCTTCCGCAACTACCTGGCACAGCTGCCTGCTTCGTCCTTGCGTACTATCAATATCGCACCTGGTGCGCCAGACTACTCACCGTTCCAGAAGCAGCCCGGCGTCAGCACCCAGTCCGACATCATGCGCTTTACCAAGGCCATGTTCAGCGCCCTGCATCGCACCGGCTATCTGCGCCTCGATCCGATGGCGCTCGTCCAAGCGCCGAAGCAGCGCCGCTTGGACAAAAAACGCGCCGTGGGGGATGATTTGTTTGACCTGGTGCTGCAGGTGATGGCGGAGGCGCCGCGGCCGACCCAGAAAGACCATCAGATTTACCTGCGCGACTGCTTCATCTTCATTTGCCTGCGCGAGTCGGGACTGAGGGCGTCGGAACTCATCGGGGCGAAAATGGATGCCGTCGGGTTGCTGTACAACCCCAACAGCGGCAACACCTACTGGGCCATGACGGTCAAGGCAGAGACGGCCAAGGGCGGCAAACAGCGCACGGTACCGGTGAGCGTGGCGTTCCTGGAAGCTTTTATTGCCTACCGGCGCGCGTTCGGACTGGACCCGATGCCTGGGCCGGACCCCCAGCAGTATGGGCTTGTGCTGTCAGTGCGCACCAAAAAAAGGGAGATCGGGAGCCGGATCAAGAGCGCGTCGGACCGGCGGCTGTTTGGTGAATGGCGCGACGTGGGGAGCCGGCAAGGACTGCACGGCATCATCAAAGGTCGGATACGTGATGCAGTCCTTCTGCTGGAGCAAGCCGGTGATGGCGCAAGCGCAGCGCATTTGGCTCGGGTATCGGCACACTGGCTGCGGCATACCTTCGCGATGACCTCGCTCTTGTCGGGTCAGGATCTGCGTAGCGTGGCCACGTCGCTGGGCCATGCCAGCGTCGACACGACGATGGGCTATACGGAGCAGGACGCGATCGATCTGATCGAGAGTTGGGAACGAGAAACGCCAGGCCGCGTGGCCCGCGCGGGCCCGGCGGATAGCATCAAGTGAACAGGAGATAAATTTTTTGGCAGGCTTCACTCCAGATGCTTCAGCCGTCCAACTAAATGTAACGAGGAAAATTCTCGCGTTTTGTTGACTGTTAACCGGATAACGGATAATATGAAAGTATGCCAATTCAATCCTTCGCTTGTCCCGACACGCAAGCCCTGTTCACCACAGGCAGGAGTCGCCGATTCGTCAACATTAAGAACGTAGCCGAGCGCAAGCTGGCCCAGCTCGACGCGGCTCCCTCGGTGAATTTCATGAAGGCGCCGCCGGGTAACGACCTGAAAGAGTACGACGGCGCTTGGCATGTGCGGATTAACGACCAGTGGCGTCTGACCTTCAAGTGGGGTGATAGCGGCCCTTATGAAGTGCTGATCGAAGACCCACACTGAGCGGGGCCTAGCCCCGCATAGAAAAACCTGAACAGCCACGGAGGGCATTATGTTCAAAAATGGTATGCGTCCTATCCACCCCGGCGAAATTTTGGTCGAGGACTACATTAAGCCCATGGGCGTCAGCGTGCGCGCTGTGTCTCTGGCCCTGCACGTTCCGTACTCTCGTCTCAGCGAGATCACCAAAGGTGAGCGCGGCGTCTCCGCTGATACGGCACTTCGCTTGGAGCGCTATTTTGGCAGTGAGGCTCAAGGATGGTTGAATCTCCAAAGTGCGTATGACCTGCGTATGGCCGAGATATCCGCTGGCAAAGCCATCGCCAAAGCGATCAAGCCGCTTGCATTGGCATAGCTCAAGGATCGCCCAGCAGCCCTCACGAGGGTCGGCCCGGATTCTTGTAAAAATCCCCAAAATTTGACCTAAGTTTTTGTTTTTAAAGAATTTTAATTCTGATTTTTGTTGCGATATCTCTTCATTTTGACTGGCGGCCGGCTGTCCAGACCAGTCTCTAGCTCTTCTCTTAGCGTCAATCGAAGTAATTGTGCATACACCCCAGCGCCCGTAAGTCCCTGAATTTACGCCAATCCCGTTTTTGATGGGTACACTTTTACTTCGCATGTGTTCGAAGTAAAGTTGCGACATCCTTGAAATGCGCGGCAAAAGTGCTAAATTGTATAAAAACCAGCGGAGATCCGCATGGCGCCTGGCAATTCACACTCACGCTTCACTCATCCGATCGATAGCGAGCGGCCCAAAGGCGCGTCGCGCTTTGAGTTTTTCGCCCCCAAGCTCAAGCGCCGAGTGACGCTCTTCGACCCGTTCCATGTTCGGCTTTGGGCGCTCCTCGAAAGTAATCCCCGGGTGTTTCGTTATTGCGAGCGCCCAGCGTACTGGCGTCATGACAACAGTCGGCAACTGCTCGATTTTTGGGTGAGGGCTGGGCGACGCGAAATGTGCTGGATCGTTACGCCCACGCCACAACCGGCCCGGGCTGGGGTCCTGAGTCCCGACGACGATATCGGTGTGCGATATGTGCATGTCCAAAATCTTGCCGCCCACAGCATCTGGATCGAGAACTGGATGCGCATCCTGCCCTACCTTGCGTCGAATGAGCGCTTTGTCAGCGAAAGGTTGTTGCTCGATGTCGAGCGGGCGACATCGACCGCGCCAACGCTGGGGCAACTCGAACGCGACTTTCAGCCATATGACACCGTGCTTGTCCGCACCGCGGTATTCCTGTTACTGCACAGAGGGCGCATCAAGGCGAAGTCATTGCGTGATCGGCCGTTGGGGCCGGCGATCGAATTGCTGAAGGAATCGATATGACTGGCCGTCGCAGCGCCGCTGTGACGGATCGCGCCGACCCGACATTGTGGCCGACCGTGGCTTGGCCAACCCTCTCTGGAGATCAACAAAAAATATTTCGCGCCCGTGAAGAAGCGGTTCGGCTGTATTGTCAGCGCGCCTCCCTGCGTGCCATCGAGGCCGCCACCGGCGTGCCGTTCAGCTCCGTGCGCCGGCTCTACGAACGCTGCCTACAGACCCATGCCGACGGACGTCTGCAGGGCTTGCGCGCACTCGTTCCCTACGAACACGTCAAGTCCTACCGGCGCTCGGCAACGAGCGTCCGATCCGGTCCTGCTGGCAAGGCTGGCGCATTCCAGCAATTGCTGGAACGTCACCCTGAGCTGGAAGTCCTGATCGTCCATGAGCTGCAAGCACACCACGTCGTTTTAAGAGACGGGCCAAACGGCCTTGTTGTCAGCGGGCTGAGCGCACTGCATAAGCGCTTTCGCCTGCTTTGTCTTGAGCTGGGCCTGACGCAACGGGACTATCCCCTGGTTCAGCACGAGCAAGGGATCCGCAGCTTGGCCGCGGCGGTCAAGTCCATCGCCACGCGCTCTTTTGAACTGGCAGCGCGCGCCGCGCTCGCGCAAAAACGCTCCGGCGGTGTACGTCCGAACGCCGAAGGCCTGCCATTGGTCGCGACCATCCCGTTCGATGCCGTTGAATTCGACGGACACCGGGTCGACGTGCGGCTGCGCATCGTCTTTGAACGCGTCGCCGGCGTCGAGGAATCGTTCGAAATCGATCGCGTCTGGCTGCTCAGTATCATCGACATTTGCAGTCGGGCGATCTTGGGTTACCACATCGTGCTCGAACCGGAATATAGTCGCTTCGACGTACTCAAGACGGTCGAGCGGGCTCTTGTCCCGTGGCGCCCTCCTGCCCTGACTATTCCCGGCCTGCGCTTTGCCTCTGGCGCCGGCATGCCTTCCGAGCGCTTCCCGGAACTTGGCTATGCGCTCTGGAACTTGTTCCGCTTCGACAATGCGAAAGCCAATCTCGCCGAGGACACCTTGCGCGTACTGACCGATATTGTCGGCTGTGGCGTCCATGCCGGTCCTGCTTACCGCCCCAACGAGCGCCCCCATATTGAACGTTTTTTCGGCATGTTGGCATCAGTCCTTGCGCACCGCTTGCCCGGCACCACGGGCACCGGCCCTGCCGATCCCCGTCGTCACCTTGCGGAACTGACCGGCACAGCGCCGGCCGTGGTCCGGCTCGACGAATTGATGGAACTGACCGCGGTGGCGATCGCCAACTACAACGCCGCTTCGCACACTAGCCTGGGCGGCCGTTCGCCTCTGGAAATGCTGGGCTATTATTTGCGCGAAAAACAGAGTGCGCTGCGCTGGCTGGCCGAGCCCATGCGCCGCAACCTGTGTCTGCTCCAGCACGAACACGAAGGACACGTGCGTGGCAGCATCGTCAAGGGTGTGCGGCCCTATATTCATTTCTTCGGCGCGCGCTACACGAGCCATGCTCTGGCCGGGCGGGCGGACCTGATTGGCAAGCCGGTGCTGCTCTATTTTGACACCGAGGACGTGCGCGCATTGCGCGTATTCGACGCAGCCGGACGTGAGCTATGCGGGTTGTGTCGCGTTGTTGATCCGAAGACGGAATTTTCCAGGAAAGGAACTGGGGTGCCTCAAACTGGACGGACCTGTGCTGCCAGCGCATAAAATTGGTCGGCGAACGACATCGCATCGGTTCCGTTGATTGCGAACTGGCCCTTGCGGATCATGTGCATGAGCTCAACGCCGGCGAGCACGCAGTGGGCGGCGCGGAACGATTTGAAGTTGAGCATCGGACTGGTTACCCGCTTGATGGCGCGATGGTCCTGTTCGACGATGTTGTTGAGGTACTTGACTTGGCGCACCACGATCGGCACGTCACGGCTGGCGTTGATCGCATCGATCGCCGCCTTGTTGGCCCCGCTCTTGTCCATCGCGACTTTGTCCGGATCGCCGTGCGCTCCCATCGCCTTGTCGAAGAAGCGCTTCGCTGAGACCATATCGCGTTTGGCCGTGAGCAGGAAGTCGACGGTTTTGCCCTGCTTGTCGACGGCGCGGTACAGGTATTTCCAGACGCCCTTGACCTTGATATACGTCTCATCCATTCGCCAGCTGCCACCGACCGGGCGCTTGTGTTTCCGGGCCATCTTCTCGACGAGAGGCAGGAAACGAATCGCCCACCGATTGATCGACGAATGGTCGACCGATACGCCGCGCTCTTCCATCATTTCTTCCAGGTGCCGGTAGCTCAGCGGGTATGCTACGTACCAGCGAATGCAGACCAGGATCACATCGATCGGAAAGCGCATCCCTTTGAAGTTGAGCATGGCGATTCATCCAAGGTTCGGGCGCCGTAGCTTACCTGATCGGCCATCGACGGTATGCTAATGCGACAGAACCCTGCGCGCCGACACATTGAAATTGCTCCGGTCAGCGGATATGCAGGCGCTGGACGCTGTCCAGAACTTGGCCGCTGCGGCACCTCCGGCGCAGCGAGATCAAATGGAGAAAATTTTGGGCTTTACACAGCAGCTCGATTTCGCTGCGGCGGCAGAAATCCTGAGCGCTGCCGATTAAACTGCTTCGACTGATCGGAGTAGCGTTTTGCGACGTAAGTGTTCGCTCAGCGCCATCTTGAGTGCTAGAGAGATTGGATCGAGATGGCGCCACACCGCTGGGAAGCGGCGTCATCTCAAACGACTGCTGGCATTTCGGTGATATGCGCCAGCGCGCCCCGCAACCGGGTTTCGTGGCGAGACATCATCCGGGCTCGCGGTTGCCTCAAGCCGTGTGCGCTCGCCGGCCGACGTATTCAAAGTCTCCCGACGTTCCCCAACAGCCAGATAGATTAGCTGCCGCCAATTCTGTACTGTATCCAAACCTGCGTGCGCTGCATAGGTGGCGCGGCTGGACGCTTACTGCTCGCCTCCTAGCTTCCGCGCTCAATCGGTATCCACCATTGCAGACTTGGAGTCGGGATTGCTGGGAAAGTTCACCGGCGCGGCACAGCGCAGCGAACGTGGATCAGCGGTGGCTTGCCACGGCGACGGCAGCCAAGGCCCTCCATAAAACCCACTTTATCAATAGTTCGGCCATCAAACAGAATTGCTGCGATCATTAGCGACATCTTTAGATTGCGTCATGCGAGAAAATGCAACAGCGTGGCGAGCGCCGTACCAAATGACCGATGCCGGGATTAGATCGCTTAACGGAGCCGCAGACCTTGCAATCCTTGCCAGCTGGTTGCGTGCCACGCGCACTCAGCCATCGACCCCGGTCGTAGCAAAGCGCTCCCGATAAAGCTTGGGCGTGATCCCCAGCTTCTTCTGAAACACCCTGCGCATGTGGGCTTCGTCGGTGAACCCCGCGCGCGCCGCCACGGTCTTCAGCGACAATGTCAATTCCGCCAATAAAGTGGTGGCGCCTTCAAAGCGGCAGCGCTCAATAAATTCCTGGGTGCTGACGCCCACTTCCTGCTGGAACACCCGGGTGAAGTGGCGCTCGCTCATCATGGCCTTCTGGGCCAGCTGCGTCACCGACAGCTTTTCCTGCAAGTTTTCGAGGATCCAGTTCTGCAGCTCGCGGATATTGGGCCGCGTGGTGCGCTCGCTGAGCAAGTGGGCGCTGAACTGCGATTGCCCGCCCGGACGTTTAAGAAATACCACCATCTCGGTGGCCACCTCGAGCGCCAGTTCCCGTCCAAAATCTTCTTCCACCAGTGCCAGAGCCAAGTCGATGCCCGCCGTAACGCCGGCTGACGTCCAGACGTGGTCGGCGCGCACGAAGATCGCATCGGCATCCACCTGGACAGCAGGATAGTCGGCTTGCAGTCGCTCCGCCACGCCCCAGTGTGTCGTGGCGCGCCTGCCGTTCAGGGCGCCCGCCGCCGCCAGGAAAAACGCGCCCGAACACAGCGAGGTCAAACGCTTGATGCGGGGTGCCACGGCGGCTACCCAGTCGATGATGGCGGCGCTATCGATCAGTGCTGCCTGGATATGGCGTGCCCCCACGATGATTGCGTTATCGGGCAGGGAAAGTGTACTCAGCGCCTTGGTGGCATCGAGCGACATCAGCGTGTCGGAGCGTACCGGCCCCACGGTGCACGAGGCCACCCGCACGTCATAGCCCGATGCCTTGCCGCGCCGCTGCAGGTGCAGATTCGCATACTCGAACACGGACATTGGCCCGATCGCTTCGACCGCCTTGAACCCCGGGTACACGATGATATCGACAGTAATGGCAGCGCTTGCAGAGGACAACTTCATGGTGTAGTGGGCAATGATGAGCGGAAAATCCGGTCATTATGGCATCAATTCCGGCCATTCTCGGCCCGGTTCCGCCGTTCGGGGATGGTGCGCGGTCAGAATGGCCTGGCGTTATTCACCAATTCTTTTACGGGAGTACATCCATGAAGACCAAAGCAGCAGTAGCCTGGCGCGCCGGCGCACCACTGACCATCGAAGAAGTTGATTTGCAGGGACCACGCGAAGGCGAGGTGCTGATCGAGCTGAAAGCCACCGGCATCTGCCATACCGATTACTACACGTTATCGGGCGCCGATCCGGAAGGCTTGTTCCCGGCCATTCTCGGCCACGAAGGTGCCGGCATCGTGGTCGACGTGGGCCCGGGCGTGAAAACACTGAAAAAAGACGACCACGTGATTCCGCTGTACACACCGGAATGCCGCCAGTGCAAATTCTGCCTGTCGCAAAAAACCAACCTGTGCCAGGCCATCCGCTCGACCCAGGGCCGCGGCTTGATGCCGGACGCGACCAGCCGCTTCTCGCTCGACGGCAAGCCGCTGTTCCACTACATGGGTACCTCGACGTTCTCGAACTACATCGTGGTGCCGGAAATCGCGCTGGCGAAAATCCGCGAAGATGCACCGTTCGATAAGGTGTGTTACATCGGTTGCGGCGTCACCACCGGTGTGGGCGCGGTGCTGTTCTCGGCCAAGGTGGAGGCGGGTGCCAATGTCGTCGTGTTCGGCCTCGGTGGTATCGGCCTGAACGTCATTCAAGCAGCCAAGATGGTCGGCGCCGATAAGATCATCGGTGTCGATATCAACCCGGCCCGCCAGGACATGGCGCGCAAGTTCGGCATGACCCATTTCATCAATCCTAACGAAGTGGAAAACGTGGTCGATGCCATCGTCCAGCTGACCGACGGCGGCGCCGACTACAGCTTCGAGTGCGTCGGCAACACCACCCTGATGCGCCAGGCACTCGAGTGCACCCACAAGGGCTGGGGTAAGTCGTTCATCATCGGCGTGGCCGCAGCAGGCCAGGAAATCTCCACCCGGCCGTTCCAGCTGGTGACGGGCCGCGAGTGGCGCGGTTCCGCCTTTGGCGGCGCCCGTGGCCGCACCGACGTGCCGAAGATCGTCGACTGGTACATGGAAGGCAAACTCAATATCGACGACCTGATCACGCACCGCCTGCCACTCGAACGCATCAACGAGGGCTTCGACCTGATGAAATCGGGCGAATCGATCCGCTCGGTCGTTCTCTACTAAGGCGCTGCCATGCTTGAACTGATCAGCGAACACGCTTGCTTCGGCGGCGTCCAGCGTTACTACCGGCACCAGTCCTCCGCCATTGGCCTGCCGATGCGGTTTGGCGTCTTCCTGCCAGCGCAGGCAGCCGATGGCAACGTGCCCGCATTGTTCTGCCTGGCGGGGCTGACCTGCAACGAGGAAACCTTCGCCACCAAGGCCGGCGCGCAGCGGCAGGCTGCCGCGCTGGGGCTGATGTTGATTACCCCCGACACCAGCCCGCGCGGCGCGAACGTGCCGGGTGAGAGCGACGCCTGGGATCTCGGTGTCGGCGCCGGCTTTTACGTCGACGCCACCGAGGCGCCCTGGCGTACCCATTACCGCATGTACAGCTATCTGCTGGAACTGCATGCACTGGTGCTGTCCGAGTTGCCGGCCGACGCCGACCGGGTCGGCATCATAGGCCACTCGATGGGCGGCCATGGCGCGCTGGTCCTGGCGCTACGCAACCCGGCGCTGTTCAAGTCGGTGTCCGCAATGGCGCCGATTAGCGCGCCTACGCAGGCACCCTGGGGCGATAAGGCGTTCTCGGCCTACCTGGGGCCGCGCTCGCCCGCCTGGGATGCGTATGACGCCAGCGTGCTGATGGCCGCGCGGCGCCAGCCTTTCCCGCACGGGATCTTGATCGATCAGGGCCTGGCTGACAAATTCCTGCCCGACCAGCTGTTCCCCGAAGCATTCGAAGCCGCTTGCGCGGCGGCCGGCCAGCCACTGACCTTGCGGCGCCATGCCGGCTATGACCACGGCTACTACTTCATCGCCACGGTGATCGACGATCACCTGAAGTTTCACCACGAAGCATTGATTTCACAAGGAGTAACACCATGAGTACCGAGTACACGATCCATCCGGCCATCGGCCAACAACGTCCACCCGCCGCAGCCGATTTCACCGGCGGCAAGCTGCTGTGCAAATGCAGCAGCGACCAGGTCGAAGTCACCATCGCCAGCCAGACTGCGCACAACCACGCATGCGGCTGCACCAAGTGCTGGAAGCCGGAAGGCGCGCTGTTCGCGCAGATCGCCGTGGTGGCGCGCGACAAGGTCAGTGTCACTGCCCATGCTGAAAAGCTGAGCGTTGTTGACGCCAGTGCGACCATCCGTCGCCACGCGTGCAATGTTTGCGGCGTCCACATGGTTGGCCGTATCGAGAACGAAGCGCATGCCTTCTTCGGCCTCGATTTCGTTCACACCGAACTGTCGTCGGAAAGCGGTTGGTCGCCGGTGGAATTTGCCGCTTTCGTCTCGTCGATCATCGAGTCGGGCACCAACCCGGCCGACATGGCCGGCGTGCGCGCTGCGCTGGCCAAGCTGGGCCTGCCTTACTACGATTGCCTGTCGCCGGCCTTAATGGATGCGCTGGCGACCCACGCCGCCAAGGCCAGCGGCGTGCTGCAATAAGCGTTTTGCCATAGGCGGTGAAATTTGCGCTGAACGTGGCGCTCACTTGATTTGAAAAGAAGTATCAAATGGATGCTACGCTCCGCGCAATTTTACTGACCACCACGCTGTCCGGGGTGGTCAGCATTTCCGCCGCCGCTTTTTTATCATTCGGGCTGCTGGCCCGGATGGCTGAACGCATGGTGAGTCTGTCGGTCGGCATTATGCTGTCCACCTCGCTGTTACACGCGATGCCGGAGGCAATCGAATCCAAGGTTGCGCCGGTCAGCCTGTTTGCCACACTGCTTGGCGGCCTCCTGACTTTTTTCATGCTCGAAAAAATGGCGATCGTCCACGGCGGCACGCCGGCCGATGCGTCCCATCCGGCGCAATCGGTGGGGCACGGCCATCACCACGGCAGCCATGGGACAACGCGCAGCGCCTGGATGGTGCTTGTTGGCGATGGCCTGCACAATTTCACCGACGGCATCATGATTGCTGCTGCCTTCCTGGCCGATCCCGCGCTTGGCATCCTGACCGGGATGGCCATCGTGGCCCACGAAATTCCGCAGGAAGTGGGCGACTTCGTGGTGTTGCTCAATTCAGGATATAGCCGGGCGCGCGCCTACCTGTTCAACCTGCTGTGCAGCCTGATGGCCCTGGTGGGAGGCGTGCTTGGTTACTACATGCTCGACAAGGCCGGCAACCTGGTGCCTTATGTGCTGACCTTCGCTTCGGCGGGTTTTCTCTACGTCGCCATCAGCCACCTGATGCCGCAACTGCAGCGCAAGGATACCTGGCGCGACAGCTTGCCGCAGCTCGGGCTGATCGCCATCGGTATCCTGGTGGTACTGCTCATTCTGGACTGAATATCAGTAAGGTCGCGCACCTCATTTGAGGTACAACTGCATCGCGCGCAGGTCTGGCCAATCAAGAGAAAAATTCCGGCTAGCTCAACTTTAGCTTACCATGGAAAAGTCTAGTCACGAGGATATCGCGTTCAGCTATGACTCTCTTCGCTTATTGATCAGGCTATCGAGCGCTTGCACATCATATGCCTTTATCAGCGTACCGCGAAGGTTAAAAATCGGATCAATCAAAAGTTGCAATCCTAGTTGCAAACACTTAACCATTAATGCATCGAAATCCGCATCGCTGTGCAAAATGGCTACAGAATATTCTGGTAACTGCAAACCGGCCTCACGCCAATTCTCAAGTAATGCGGCCAAATCTAACGGCTGACTTACCAGAAATACCGTATTTCTTATGACGATTGGCTCGCCGTTTTTTCTATCAAGAAGGGCCGCCAGCGGAGCGTAATAGCTTTGTGGGCTCGAGTACGTTGTGTCGATAGCTGGGGAAAACGCAGTGGATTTTGCCTGCTTACACCTCAAAAGACGCTGTCCTGATTTAAGGCTTGGCATCATAGTCGAGTATTTGCCGAACACCGAATGATTCGGGGATACGCAATACGGATCACGCTCTTTCCAACCTTTGTCAAAAGCCTTGTTCATGATGGTTACGAGATCTTCCACCTCATCAGCGCCAAGACGCTGAACTTTGCCTCGGTCAGTGACATAATGTGAACTTCCGTCATCAAGGATATACTGAACACAGTACTGGCCGCGAAGTGCTTTTAAAGCGCCGGGCTTCCATCCCACAATGACCATTGGTTCGGGTGGTGTGACCGAAAATAAAATTCCAGCTCCATCTTTGTTAGCTAAGATCCAAGCCTGATAGTCGAAGTCCTGCAAAACGGAATATTGCGCAAACAATTCCGCCTGTAATTCGCCGAGAACCGGCGGGGCTCACCAACATGAGCGCCGCATTGAATGCACCGGGGTCAGGCTGCCAACAATTCACTGGCACAGTAAGGCTGACGGACGTGCGCGTTGATACTGAACAGGTGCCGGTGGCGATCCGGCTTAATGGTGCGAATGGCCATACATGGCACGGGTTCTGTCGCATTAGCATACCGTCGATGGCCGATCAGGTAAGCTACGGCGCCCGAACCTTGGATGAATCGCCATGCTCAACTTCAAAGGGATGCGCTTTCCGATCGATGTGATCCTGGTCTGCATTCGCTGGTACGTAGCATACCCGCTGAGCTACCGGCACCTGGAAGAAATGATGGAAGAGCGCGGCGTATCGGTCGACCATTCGTCGATCAATCGGTGGGCGATTCGTTTCCTGCCTCTCGTCGAGAAGATGGCCCGGAAACACAAGCGCCCGGTCGGTGGCAGCTGGCGAATGGATGAGACGTATATCAAGGTCAAGGGCGTCTGGAAATACCTGTACCGCGCCGTCGACAAGCAGGGCAAAACCGTCGACTTCCTGCTCACGGCCAAACGCGATATGGTCTCAGCGAAGCGCTTCTTCGACAAGGCGATGGGAGCGCACGGCGATCCGGACAAAGTCGCGATGGACAAGAGCGGGGCCAACAAGGCGGCGATCGATGCGATCAACGCCAGCCGTGACGTGCCGATCGTGGTGCGCCAAGTCAAGTACCTCAACAACATCGTCGAACAGGACCATCGCGCCATCAAGCGGGTAACCAGTCCGATGCTCAACTTCAAATCGTTCCGCGCCGCCCACTGCGTGCTCGCCGGCGTTGAGCTCATGCACATGATCCGCAAGGGCCAGTTCGCAATCAACGGAACCGATGCGATGTCGTTCGCCGACCAATTTTATGCGCTGGCAGCACAGGTCCGTCCAGTTTGAGGCACCCCAGTTCCTTTCCTGGAAAATTCCGTCTTCGGATCAACAACGCGACACAACCGCGGCTGCCGGGGGCCACTTTGGGCGACGTGCCGCGCCTTGCCGCACTCACCCAGTTGCCAGCGTGCCCTTTGGAATGGTCAGGCGCAACGCAGCATCTTCCAGCGTCAGGCCTTGTGTCAGGACCAGTTTTACCGCTTCTTCCCGAAGCTCCGGTGTGTAGGTTTGTGAGCGTGTCATAAGTTCTCCAGTTGGTGAAGTTTACCAAACTAGAGTGTCCGAAAAAGTCAGGGTACCTCATTACTCGACGCGGAGAGAGCGGTAAAGATTGGGTAGCTGACGCTTACTGTTGTAATGCAAATGTAATGATTCGGCCATTCCGGTGTGCGATCACTTCTATAAAATGAACTCACCGAATTCGAAGATTCTTTCACCACAACCATGAGGCAGGAGATCAAATGAACTTAATCAAAACCAAAATCATCACCGCGTTTGTGATTGCATCCCTCAGCCCGCTAATTGCCACTGCTCAGTCTCAGAGTAAAGTCATGGCTAAAACCAACCTTGGCAGCACGGTCCAAACCCAAGCAGTAACACGTAGCGTCACAATTTTGCCATCTACAAAATATGTAAATGTCAGGCAGGGAGATGTCGTTACATTCACCTCTGATGGAAAACAGTTTACCTGGCTATTCGATACTCTTCGCCCTACAGATGATTTTGACCTATCCTCCATTGCCCCAGCCGAAATGAAAACGCATGGTGTTCGCGTATATGTGGGATCAAATCCTCTTTATGCCAACTAGCTGATAACTGTTTAACCGGCACATGTCATTTCCTTGCACGTGGCATGTAGCCCGACAGTGTAGCTTGTTACTCGCGTAGCTAAAGCCTGCCAAACAGCCTGCCAAACCGCTACGCGAACCGTAGTTTGCAGCATACATCTACGTGCCAGACTTATACATTACTTGCTATTCCAGAAGCAATGGCTTTGCACAGCCAATTCATTTTTTCTGCAATATCCAGAAATTTGTGCCCCTCCTATCTAAAATTCGAGATAAGAATATACGATGTATACTTCGCGGATATTTTTCTATGCGATGCTGAGAAAAGGTTGATCGAATACAGGCATCCGCCATCGAATTAACTATTATCCACTGATTCATTCTCTTACATATCATTTAAGTTGTTTTTTTGGAACGCCTTTTGTTATATCCCCCATAGAACAGCGCCACGTACCGATGCTTATATGGATGTCAGATCGCTTTCAAGACAGACTGCGACTCAAACGTTCTTGTCTGGACGCGCGACGCGCCTTGCCTTACTCGCACGATAATGTATTCCATTCGATACTGGGATTGCTCGGCGTAAGCACCTCAGTTTACAAGCCAGAGCTTGATATCTTAAACGGATGCACCAATGCAGAGTAAGGCATACTCCAAGGCATTGCTCCTCTTAGCTGTTAGCGCCGGCTTGCTATTATGGATGGGGCAGGCCGCTAATATCGACATGTGGCTAGCAGGACTGAGCTTTGACGCCCAACAGCAGGTTTTTCCGTTGCGAAATCCATGGGTGACCGAACGCCTGTTACACAAATATCTTAAAAATTCACTGATTTTACTGGCTATTGGCTTTGCTATTCTAACCATGATCGGCTGGAAGTATCCGGGAAAGTTTTGGAAACCCAAATTCGACCGCCGCATCCGACTAGTCATTCTATCGTAGATACTGGTTCCTGCGACTATCAGTCTATTGAAGAGGCGTAGCCGGTCGCACTGCCCTTGGGATATTGATCAATTTGGCGGCACCGTGCCTTATTACCGTCTTCTGGAATTTATGCCGGATTTCGTTATAGCCGGAAATTGTTTTCCTGCCGGACACGCTTCAGGCGGCTTATGGCTGATTTCGTTATGTGTTTTTTGGCTACCGGCCGAGCCAAAAAAGGCTATTCTTGCGGGCGTAGCAGGTCTTGCGGTGGGGTTAACCATGGGTATATCACAGCAATTACGCGGGGCCCATTTTCTGAGCCATACGTTATGGTCGATCTGGTTCGCCGCGGCGCTAATCCTTGCTCTTTATTTTGGCTCTGCATAGAGCCAACGAGGGAGGATTTAAGAAAATAAATTTCGGCGCGCTACCGTTCAGCTCTGGAGCGCGCCCTTTCTTTTTACGCGATGGTTTTTGCAGATTTAACATCACCATAAACCAGCAAACGTAATGCATTGATGACAACCAGCAACGTCGATCCTTCATGGAATATGACCGCGGTCCCAATGTTCAAACCCATTATGGTGGCTGGTATCAATACCGCGACGACGCCCAAACTGACCCACAAGTTTTGCTTGATGATACGACTGGTGCTCCTGGACAGTCCTACGGCGAAGGGTAATTGTGCAAGGTCGTCTGCCATCAGTGCAACATCTGCCGTTTCTAGCGCAACGTCCGAACCCGCAGCGCCCATGGCGATTCCCACTGTTGCATTTGCCATAGCTGGTGCATCGTTGACGCCATCGCCAACCATGGCGACTTTGCCGTGCTTATCACGAAGTTCCTTGATCGCTTCGACCTTTTGCTCTGGCATCAGGTCGCCACGCGCCTCAGTTAAGCCTACGCTTTTGGCAACCGCATTGGCAACTTGCTGATTATCGCCTGAAATCATGATCAGGCGATCGATACCCAAACCACGCAGCGCCGCCATGACCTCTCCTGCCACAGGACGAGGCGTATCCATGACGCCCAGTACTCCCAGAAAGCGTTTCCCTTTAAGAACAATCATGGTCGTACGCCCAGCTTCCACTAGTTTCAGATCAGCGTTGAGCACGTCTACCGGCAGGACATTGCCGGCTGTTTCCGAAAAAAAGACCGGCTTGGCAATGTACACGAGTTCTTCACCAACCAGCGCCTGTACTCCGCGACCCGTAATGCTCTTGATATCGGACGCCTGCACTGGTATCACGGAGTTCCCTAGTCGTTCCTTTGCACCGACCACCACGGCAGACGCCAGCGGATGGTCACTATGCTCCTCGATTGCCATAGCTACTGATAACAGTTCCTGTTCGCTCGCCCCGTTAGCCGCAACAGCATCAGTCAGCTTAGGCTTGCCTTCAGTGAGAGTGCCGGTTTTATCAAAAGCAATTGAAGTAAGCGTGCCGAGATTTTCCAGCGGCGCTCCTCCTTTTACCAGCACACCACCCCGCGCCGCCCTTGCAACACCGCTCAATACAGCACTTGGTACGGAGATGGCCAACGCACATGGGCTTGCGGCAACCAGGACAGCCATGGCGCGGTAAAAGCTGTCCGAGAAAGGTTCATCCACCACAACTCCGGCAAACAGCAGAATGGTTACTAGAACAAGAACCGCCGGCACGAAAATACGCTCAAACTTTTCGGTAAAATTCTGCGTCGGTGAGCGCTGCGTTTCTGCATCGGCAACCATCTTGACTACGCGCGCCATCGTCGACTGATCCGCACGCCGGGCCACCATGACCTCGATGACGCCACTACCATTGATGGTGCCTGCGAACACGCGGTTTACAGCTGCGACCTTGTCGAAAGCCTTCACCGCCTCTGCAGGATTAGAAGCGGGTTGCTTGTCGACGGGAACGCTTTCGCCGGTTACTGGCGCCTGGTTCACACTGCTGGTACCCAGGGTCACCACACCGTCAGCAGGAAGGCGTTCGTTCGGTCGGACAATCACGATATCGCCGAGCTGCAGTTGTGACACTGGAAGCTCAATCATGGTCCCATTCCTGCGTACGTTGGCCGTTTCGGGAGCAAGCTTGGCCAATGCCTCGATCGCACGACGGGCACGCCCCATTGCATAATGCTCCAGCGAATGCCCAAGGCTAAACAAAAACAGTAATAGAGCCCCTTCCGCCCATTTTCCCAATGCCGCAGCACCCACGGCAGCGACCAGCATCAGAGTGTCAATTTCGAAACGACGCGCACGGATATTCTCGATCGCTTCCTTGGCGGTAAAAAATCCGCCGAAAAAATACGCTGCAACAAATGATGCAGTAGGCAACCAGCTTGGGCCGAACGAGAATTTTTCGATCCCCCATCCTGCCAGCAGCAAGACGCCAGATAAACCGGCAAAAATGAGTTCCGCATTTTCACCCAAAGCACCACCATGCGCATGGTCGTGGCCAGCATGTTCATCCTTAGGGCGGTGATCAGATGCCACCTGCCCAGGATGGTCGTGGGCTTGCGCAGCCTTGTCAGGCTGTTTATCTTCCGGTCCGCCTTCAACGGGATGTTTAGTTGCATTCATGGATTAATTCTTTCATGTCAAAGGAATAATGGAGCTTGCGCTGTGGAACGTCGGTCGTACTTAACATTTTCCGATACCGCATCTTTCGCGCAGCTATTGGAACAGTGTCTTTAAGAACCATCCCTAACGATGGGAAGTAAAAAAACAGTACAAACCAAAGACAAGTTTTATCTCATCAGGTAAAAATTCTCTGCATTCCAGTGAGACCGGATTTTCACATAAATGTACTAGTAGTTTTCAGGAAAGCGCGAACGCTCTACCAATTCGATCAGTATGTGAATAATTTTAATATGCATCTCTTGCACGCGGTCTGCATATTGGCCAGCTGGTGCACAAATACAAACATCGCATAGTGGCTCAAATTCCGAACCCGCCTTGCCTGTCAATCCAATTACCTTCATTCCGAGATTGCGCGCGCTGGTAACAGCCATAATGATCGACGGACTTTTCCCGCTCGTACTAATGGCTAACAACACATCGCCTTTACGACCATGCGCTTCCAGATAGCGAGAAAATACCTGGTCATATCCGAAATCGTTTGCAACACACGACATATGGCTTGGGTCACTGATCGCTGTTGCTGGCAGACCAGATCGATCATTACGGAAACGCCCAGTAAACTCTTCTGCAAAATGCATCGCGTCGCACATGGACCCTCCGTTACCACATGTGAATATCCTTCCTTCACCATTAAAGGCAGCCAGCAAGACATTTGCTGCACGCTCTACCCGCTGCAGCCCAGCTTCGTCGGCTAGAAATGTATCGAGGGCCTGCTTAGCATCGGTCAAACTTGCTTTGATGTGTTCCAACATAGTTTACTCCGAAATATATTTTAAAATATCTTCCTATTGATAATAATTTTAAATTTCATTAATTTTAACAAATAATTATACATAAAACTTCAAAAGAAATATTCGTAATGATGGGCATTCATGATCATTCATGTATTTAATTTTCTGAGACGTAGTGTCAAAAAAGTTACAAAACTCAATACCACGGCGATATCGTACAAAGCAAATCCCACTGCAGCGCCAATTGCGCCAGTCACCCACACTGTCGATGCCGTGGTATTTCCGCGCATCTCGCTGCTACTCTTGAAGATAGTACCGGTACCAATAAATCCAATCCCCACGATCAAACCGTATAGAACCTGCGCTAACTGTGGTGAATTTTCACCGAACGCACCGATTCCAATTAAAATAAAACCGCAGCTGGCCATTGCAACTATAGGAAATGTCCGCAAACCTGCGCCACCATTTGTTGCTGACTCTCTGTCCCAGCCAATTGGCAATGCCAAAGCATAGGCGATCAACATATCAATAATGTGAGAAGCGACTTCAATCCAGCTCATTGCTTGAAAGCGAAGCATCAAAATATAACCTTCCTCTAATTTATTAAAATTTGGGAATTCACAATGGTTTTAATGGCGTCGCCGTTTTCGCTTGCGTGGATGTCGAATCGGTAGAAGAATTTCTTTCTTTACCAACTTTCTTCTACGACTCGACAGCCGCATCCATAACACGAATCCCATGAGCAGCAAGAATGTCAGAACGGATGTACCCAAAACTGTCCAAGTGACGTCCAGATGAAAATCAGGCATCTCTGTCAGATTGCGGGCTCCCACGCTTTCAAGTGGTTTGTTTTCTACTATCGGAGAATTTTTAATCGCATCATTCATTTCAAATCTCAATTAATATGTGAGATGTATATTAAAATTAATATGGCTTTTTAATTTTTATATTTTGTATTTAGAACGCAGTCAACGCCAAATGAATTTTCAGCACGGATTAGCCATTAAATATCCTTGGCCATAGGCGGTAGTAATAATGCCCGCACCCAGTTTGCGTCGGACCTGACAAATATGCACGGCTAGCGTATTGCTTTCAATCGTAGCCGCTCCGTCATACATCATTGCTTCCAGATGCTCATGTCCAACAACATGTCCCTTTCCCTGCATAAGGGTCAGCAGGATCCGGTATTCGTGATCGCTAAGCCGGACTGGCTTACCAGCACGCGTTACACTACGCTTTACGACGTCAATTTCAATATCGCCCCAAGTTATTAAAGGCACCATACGGCCCTCACTTCTTCGGGTTACTGCGCGTACACGCGCCCACAGCTCATCAAATTCAAATGGTTTCAGCAAATAATCGTCTGCACCAGCATCAATCCAGGTTATACGCTCACTCACCTTACAGGATTCGGCTGTTATGAGTACTGGTGTCACATCATATTGTGCACGCATATTTCGAAGGAGGTTCAACCCGAATTTCGAAGATAGATCATTATCGATTAGGACAATAGAGTAACTCGTCTCAAGCAAGGCCAATCTTGCTGCGATAAGGTCTTTTACATGATTGATATTCCAGCCATTTTTCAAGGCGCTATCAAATACCTTGTCGGCAAATGAGATATCACTTCCCAGCAATAATATACGCATGACTCCCCCCATCTTTACCAAAAAATTATTTTATTTGATTGTGAAATATTTTATTTCTATAAAATATTTGTGATTAACCAATTTAAATCCGGCAACCAATAGGACACAGAATCAAAAAAAACAAAAATCAACAATAAAACGAGTGCCAATATCAACAATTTTTCACCGATATATTTTATAAATTCTCTTTCATTTTCCATTGGTACACCAACTCTTTCCCTATACATCATATCAATGCATAATTAAATCGTAATATTTTTTGAAAAAATTCAATTACTGACAACCTTCTGATCGCGCGAACCAAGAAGAAATTCTAAAAATGTTAATTAAAAATTTTCATTTTTAATAAAATAAATAATAATTACATTAAGTATTATCGAAATCATACTTTTCTACTGTGCCTATGGCGGTGTTGTGATTTCTGACCACGTCTATGTCGCTCTTTTTCCGCCCAAGCGATGCCATGCTTGGGCGGTTTGTTATCAGTTGTCGTTAATCAATATGAGGATCAAGCAGGAAGTTGATCTTTTTCCTGGGCAGTACCGGATTCAGCATCCTCATCCTTGCCATGTGCTAAGCGATAAAGCAGCGGAAGGACCAGTAGCGTTAGCAGCGTCGATGAAATAATTCCCCCGATAACGACTGTCGCAAGTGGCTGTTGTACTTCCGCACCTGTGCCGGTCGCAATCGCCATCGGAATAAATCCCAGCGATGCCACTAATGCAGTCATCAAGACTGGTCGCAAACGAGTCAGCGCACCCGTCGTGATTGCCTGATCTAAGGACATGCCCTCATCGCGAAGTGTCCGGATAAAGGAGATCATCACTAAACCGTTCAGCACGGCCACACCAGACAAGGCGATAAAACCGACTGCAGCGGAAATCGAGAGCGGAATATCGCGCAGCCAAAGCGCCAGAATGCCGCCTGTCAGCGCAAACGGAATGCCTGTGAACACAATCAAGCCGTCCTTGGCGTTATTGAACATCACGAATAGCAAGGTAAACACGAGGAATAATGCGAGTGGCACGACCAGTTGCAGTCGCTGGGTTGCTGACTGCAGTTGTTCAAAAGTCCCGCCCCAGATCATCCAGTAACCAGGTGGTATTTTGACTTCCTTCTGAATCAGTTTTTCCGCTTCGGGAACGAAGGTACCAATATCGCGCCCACGCACATTCGCGCTCACCACGATGCGTCGCTTGCCATCCTCCCGGCTGATCTGATTAGGACCTGGTGCAAAATCGAGGGTGGCTACTTCGGAGAGAGGTATGAAACTAACTTCCCCGGCCGCACCGTTCGTTCCCGAAGAACGTGCCAAAGGAATAGGCAGGCGCTTGAGTGCCTCCAAGTCAGTTCTCAGATCTTCCGGAAGCCGCACGATGATGTCGAAACGGCGGTCACCCTCAAACACGGTGCCGGCATTTCTTCCGCCTGTAGCAATCGCCAACGCTTCTTGAACCGCGCCGACATTGAGGCCATAGCGAGCAGTCTTCTCCCGATCGATATTGACAGTGAGCATTGGCAGGCCTGAAGTCTGTTCGGTCTTGACCTCCGCCGCGCCGGGGATGCGAGAAAGTACACCAGCGATCTGCGCCGCTGTCGCATTCAGAACGTCCATATCGTCGCCAAATATCTTGACGGCGACATCGCTACGCACCCCAGAAATGAGTTCATTGAAGCGCAACTGAATGGGCTGTGAGAACTCATAACTGTTGCCGGCGTAAGTGGCTGCCTCCGCTTGTACGGCCGCTAGTACTTGCGCGCGGGTTTTTTTCGGACTCGGCCAGTCTTTTTCAGGCTTAAGCATCACATAGCCGTCTGAAATATTCGGCGGCATCGGGTCAGAAGCAATTTCCGCAGTACCTGTACGCGCGAAGACCCGCTCAATTTCCGGAAACTTGGCCTTCAGACCAGCTTCGAGCTGTTTCTGCATTTCGATCGACTGGGTCAGGCTAGTCCCGGGGATGCGCAACGACTGAATCGCAAAATCGCCTTCGTTCAGATTGGGAATGAACTCGCTCCCCATCCGACTTGCGACAGCACCCGACAGTACGATAAGCACGACTGCAGAGGTTACCACGATAGCTTTATTGAGCAACGCCTTGGCCAGCAAAGGCGTGTATAAGCGCTTGGCGAACTCCATTACGCGATTTTCTTTTTCAGCAACATTCTTGCCGATAAACAGTGCGATAGCGGCCGGGATGAAAGTGAGCGACAGAATCATCGCGCCGACAAGTGCCGCGACAACGGTAAATGCCATTGGATGGAACATTTTTCCTTCCACACCGGTCAGGGCGAAGATAGGAATATAGACGATCATGATGATGAGCTGACCGAACAACAATGGGCGACGTGCCTCTTTTGCCGCAGCAAATACCTCATGAAAACGTTCCGCGCGAGTCAATGTGCGTTGATGATGCGCTTGCGCATGAGCCAGACGGCGTACGCAGTTTTCTACAATGACAACGGCTCCGTCGACGATGATGCCGAAGTCAAGGGCGCCGAGACTCATCAGGTTCGCGCTGACCTTATAAGTTACCATCCCCGTGAACGTAAACAGCATGGCCAGCGGAATGACCATCGCGGTGATCAGAGCAGCTCGTATGTTACCAAGGAATAGGAACAGTACGACGATGACCAGTACCGCGCCTTCCATCAGATTTTTCTTAACGGTATTGATTGCCTTGTCAACCAGCACGGTCCTGTCATAAACAGTGACGGCTTTGACACCAGCGGGCAAAGTGCGGTTAATCTCCGCCATTTTTTTGTCTACCGCTTGCGAGACGATCCGACTGTTTTGTCCAATCAGCATGAAGACAGTACCCAACACAACCTCGCGGCCGTTATCGGTCGCCGCACCGGTACGCAGTTCACGCCCGAGTTCGACTTCGGCCACATCACGAATGCGAATCGGTACCCCTTGAACGGTATTGAGAATAATATTTCTCATATCCTCCAGCGACTTTACCTGGCCAGGAGCGCGGATCAGAAACTGTTCACCACGTTTTTCAATATAACCGGCACCGACATTGTTGTTGTTCGCGTCCAGCGCAGTGACGATGTCCTGAAACGTCAGGCCATACGATGACAGCTTTGTCGGGTTCGGTGTAACGTGATATTCCTTTGCAAAGCCACCTATGGAGTTGATTTCCGTAACCCCAGTCACGTTGCGCAATTGCGGCTTGATGATCCAGTCCTGGATTTCACGCAGATCCGTCGGCGTGTAAGGCTGGCCATCGGCCTTCTTTGCGTTCGGCTCACTCTCAACTGTCCAGAGATAAATTTCGCCCAAACCCGTTGAAATTGGACCGAGTACCGGAGAAACGCCTTCAGGCAGGCGTTCTTTCGCTTCCTGCAATCGTTGGTTGACCAGTTGCCTGGCGAAGTAAATATCCGTTCCATCTTTAAAGATGACGGTAATCTGCGACAAGCCATAACGCGACAATGAGCGCGTCTGCTCCAGACTTGGCAAGCCGGCCATCACTGTTTCGATCGGAAAAGTAACACGTTGTTCAACTTCCAGCGGCGAATATCCTGGTGCTGAGGTATTAATCTGAACCTGGACATTGGTAATATCGGGTACGGCATCAATTGGCAGCTTTTGGTAGCTGAAGATACCAATACCCATCATGGCAATAACACCGAGTATCACCAACCATCGATGCTCGATGGAAAAGCGGATTATGCGTTCAAACATTTGATTTCTCCGGCTTAATGTGCATGTTCGGCGCTGTCTTTGCCCTGCTCCGCCTTGAGGACGAAGCTACCTTTTGCCGCATACGTAGTACCAGCAGCAAGACCCTTTACGATCTCGGTGTATTTCCCATCGCTGCGGCCGGTCTCCACTGGCTGAGCGAAAAAGCCGCCATCGATGCGGATATACACGGCTGGACTACCTTCGACCGTCTGGATTGCATCGCTGGCCACCGCAACAGGTACTTCGCGCTCATCGGAGGTCATGTCGACATTGACGAACAGGCCCGGGCGCCAGGCCAGTTTCGGGTTGGCCAGGGTGACTCGGGCTTTAGCCGTGCGTGTCTGTTCTCCAAGCAGCGAACCGACATAGGAAACGACACCAGATGCCTCGGAATCCATCGTGGTTGCCTTGACGAGTGCTTTCGTACCAACGCGCACAGTGCCGAGATCCTTGGCGGGAACGATGATTTCTGCCCATACCGTTGACAGATCCGCAATCGTGAATACGTTCACATCGGCGGCCACAGATTCGCCTAAAGTAATGTGCTTTTCGATGATTGCACCATCGAATGGCGCACGCAGTTCAAAGCGGTTCAATGCACCGGAACTAGCACCAGAGGCACCAATGGCGGCGATTTTTTGAGAAGCGTTCTGAGCAGCTATTTCCGCTTCGCGCAGCCCCTGCTGGGCTTGCAAATAATCCTGCTCTGCGGAAATTTTGTCTTCCCACAATTTTTTCTCACGGTCGTAGGTCAATTTCGCCATCGCCAGGCGCTTTTGCGCACCAAGCGATTCGCTGCGCATTTCAGACAAAACGGTGCTGGCGATGATTGCTAGAACTTGTCCTTTCTTTACCTGCTGACCAAGGTCGACGGCCACACTTTCAACTACACCTTGCAAACGGGGCACGATGTGTGCAGTACGGTCTTCGTTGAAGCGCACTTCGCCAGCTAGTTGAAAGGCACTATTAATACTCGCCGTACCGGATTTTGCTACCATCACCCCAGCAGTCTTGATTTGAGCATCAGTCAACTCAATTTTGCCTTCCTCGCTTTGCAACTTGATCGGGATCGTGACGCCGCCCTTACGGACAGTAATGAGAGCATCAAAAATATGCGGTTCGGCAATGCTCTCTTTGGCCAGCAAACTATCTTTGTCGACTGCGAATTCAAAGTTCATCACCTGGCCGTCAGCGCGTTTGATTTGCTCGGTCGCAGTGGCGGTAGTCGGCGCGACGGGTTTGCCATTTTCGTAGAGCCATAAGCGATGGCGAGCTTCTCCCTTCTCTTCTGCAAGGATGACTTCAACGGTAGTCGCCCCTTGGACAAACAATTTTCCGCCATGGCTGCCTTTGCCGGCGCCTCCTCCAACGCCTTTCTCTTTTTCATCTGCCTTGGCGGTAGTTTCAGTGTCCGTCCCTTCCGGGGCGCCGCCGGATTTACCAGTAAATAAAATGGCGGCCAACAGCACAGCGCCGATTGCTACGATCGCCATCATCGCGCGCAGCGATTTCTTTTCAATGTTCGGTGTTTTCATTTTGTTTCCTGATATGAGATCGCAGGTGCAATCAAAGTGCCATTCGATTCAACGCGTCCGATAATGCGATCGATGTCGGCGGCGGAGCGATGTGATTCAGCGAGCGCGCGTACATATTGAGTTTTTGCCTGGAAAAGTGTGCGCTGTGCATCAAGGACATCCAGGAAGCTAAATTTTCCGAGTTCAAACCCTTTTGAAGCTGCCTCATATGCACTCAGCGCTCCTGGCAGAATGTCGGTCCGCAAAATTGTCAATTCGGACTGCGCAACACTGAGGCGTGCAGTTGCCTCAGCAACTTCCGCTGACAATCTGTTCTCTACTGCCTTCAGCTCATCTCTGGCTTTGTCTGCTCGGCGCAAGGCTGCGAGGACGTTGCCTTGATTACGATCGAAAAGTGGCAACGGAATCGATAGCCCCAAGATGGTGCGACGCGGCCCGACTTGACCAAGTTGTTCGTCACGCTGGGTTCCAACGATGAGATTTACATCAGGAATCCTGCGGCTGCGTTCTACCTTAGTCAACGCCTCTTGGCGATCAACTTCCAGACGTGCCCGGAGAGTCTGTGGGGCTGTCGGAAGGCGATTATTCAATTCATTAGAGGTAGGGACAGCCTGTGCTGGCATTTCAAGTGCGACAACGGAATCAAACTGGGGTGTCTGGCTTCCCCAAGTTGCAGCGAGACGCCGTTTGGACAGCGTCAGATCATTGGCAGCCTGATTGAGTTCAATCTTGCTGCTTGCTTCCGCCACACGAGCCCGGGTTTGCTCTACCGGAGACACCTTGCCTGCCATCACACGCCGCGCCGCTGCATCGCTGACGCGCTGCGCAAGTTGCTGTGATGCAAGCGCAAGTTGATAGCCCTCTTGAGCCGCTACGACGTCGAAAAAAGCAGTCACGACGTCAGCGCGCAACGAGGTACGGTACCCGGCCAGATCGGCAGAGGCAATATCTCCTCCGAGGCTCGCTGCCGCCATGCGGGCAGCACGTTTGCCACCCAGCTCCAACGGTTGACTGAATTGTATAGTTCGTGTCCTCTGTTCTTTTTTAAGACCCTCCGAAACAAAGGAAAGCTCAGGGTTAGGTCGGGTACCCGCCTGGATCAATTCGCCAGCGGCGATATCAATATCACGCATGGCTGTCCGGAGCCCAGGGTTGCCCTCAAAGGCGAGTTTGATTGCTTCTGCCAATGTCAATGCAGAAGCGCCTTTATGAGCAGCCGCTGGGGCTGCCGTTGCAACTGACGGTACTTCCGTCTGTGCAGCCGCTTGCAGCGGAAATGCGAGTACGATCGCAAGCACAAGCGGCAAAAATGATGGTCGCATAGAATTCTCCAAAAAATAAAATGGGAAGAATCCGGCGACGACACGCTCACCTGTAGTGGTGATCTACAAATACGAAGATGTATATGAGTCTATGTCGCCGGACTAGGCGGCAACATGCCACTGAGGGCGCTCAGGTAAGTCAGGATAGGGAGGGGGTAGTGCTCGAACTAATAACGGCGAGGAATGAATTGCCGTCAACGGCTCCTCGAAATTGGAAGCCCAAGTGATCATGCCTACCAAGCCATGCGAGCACGATGGGCAGTCAAGATGAACAGCCGATTTCTTTGAACTGGAAGAGGAAGAACCACAACAAGTATCTTTGGATGTTTTGTGTTCGTGCTGGTGATGCCCAAAATGCAAACTTGCTTTACCGGTCTCATGCAAGCAATATGCGCTCGCAATTCCCCAACTCATCTGGAGAGCGAAAGCGACAGCAAGAATATAGAGGAAGCGTTTGAGCATGACTGATTATAACTGGATATTACTTGGGATGTGATACATGCTAAACGCCAGATCAGCATGAGGTGTACTGTCAATAGCGGACACTCTTGTTTCAAGCCACCCGCGGCTGTTTGCTGAATTTTTCAGCGAACAACGCGGGCGGAACATTGCCAAGGCGCGAATGGCGTCGCTGGCGGTTGTAAAAGCTTTCGATATATTCCTGTATTGCGGCTTTCGCGTCGGCCCGGGTCGCGTAACGTTGATGGTGCACCAGCTCGTTTTTCAGGCTGCCCCAGAAGCTTTCCATGGGCGCGTTGTCATAGCAGTTTCCTCGGCGCGACATGGACGGCTTCATGCCGAACTGCGTCACCAGTTTCTGATAGTCGTGGGCGCAATACTGACTGC
Source organism: Janthinobacterium sp. 67 (assembly GCF_002797895.1). Lineage (NCBI taxonomy): Bacteria > Pseudomonadati > Pseudomonadota > Betaproteobacteria > Burkholderiales > Oxalobacteraceae > Janthinobacterium > Janthinobacterium sp. 67. The sequence continues at coordinate 106,702 of NZ_PGES01000002.1, forward strand.
CACGGTCGGAGTGGTGAATCAAGCCCGGCGCGGGGCGTTTGTTGCGCACGGCCTTCCACAGTGCTGTTGCCGTCAGCGTTTGCGTCATGCGCTCGTCCATCGCGTAGCCCACCAGCTCGCAGGTGAACACGTCCTTGATACCGGCCAGGTAAAGCCAGCCCTCGCCGGTCGCCACATAGGTGATGTCGGTCACCCAGGCTTCGTTCGGCCGGGTCGGCGCGAAAGTCTGATTGAGCAGGTTGTCGGCCACCGGCAGGTCATGATTCGAGTTCGTGGTGGCCTTGAACTTGCGCTTTTGCTTGCAGCGCAGGGCGAGCTCGCGACGCAGACGGACGATACGATCACGGCCGGCCGGAAAGCCTTGCGCCGTCAGTTCCGGCTGCATGCGCAACGGGCCATAAGTCTGCCGGCTCTGCGCGTGCACGGCCTCGATGGCGACCTTCAGGCGTGCGTCGTCCTGCGCCCGCTGCGACGGTTTGCCGTTCGCCCAAGCGTAGAAACCGCTGCGCGAGACGCTAAAGACGCGGCACATGATGGTGACAGGAAATTCGAGTCGCAAGGTCTTCATGACCGCGTACTTGGCAGCGACTCCCGCGCAAAGTACGCTGCCGCTTTTTTTACGATATCGCGCTCCATGCGTGCCTCGGCAAGCTCTTTGCGCAGCTTGGTTACCTCAGCCTCAAGCTCCGGCACGGAGCGGCTACCAGGGGCTACTTTGGGCGACGTGCCGCGCCTTGCCGCACTGACCCAGTTCGCTAGCGTGCCCTTGGGAATGGTGAGACGCAACGCGGCGTCTTCCAGCGTCAGGCCTTGTGTCAGGACCAGTTTTACCGCTTCTTCCCGAAGCTCCGGTGTGTATGTTGTTGAGCGTGTCATAAGTTCTCCAGTTGGTGAAGTTTACCAAACTAGAGTGTCCGAAAAAGTCAGGGTACCTCAGCAAGCTGTTGCTACATAACTAAACCATTTAATTTGCCTTTAAGATAATATTTATTGGGTGAGGAGGCACGTTCTAACAACAGCTTTATCGATTCTTCCTGACTCGCATCCATGTCAGCAACCAAAAGCCTGAACACTGTCTTTTTCCTTGTTTTCATAGGCCCGCCGTGCAAATATCGTACATTCGAATGCATCATTTTCCATAATGCAGGATTTTCTCTACCAACCCGAACGGCCGAAGGGACATCGTCGAGGAAGGCTTGCAAGTGCCAGCAAGGCCATCAATACTTATCTGATTTTTGGCTCTAATAGGTTCGAAAACACGTTGATTCTGACAAAAATGTAATGTTGGCGTCAGACGGTTGTCACTTGGTCGAAGTAGACTCAACGCAAAAACGCTGACCAGAAGTCCCATATGCTGTCAGATGTCAATAATTAGCTTGCTCAGTGGAACAACAACATGCGTCTATTAGTGGTGGAAGATGAACAAAAGGCAGGCGAATATATTCGCAAGGGTCTCACCGAGTCAGGTTTTATAGTCGATCTCGCCACCACCGGCCCAGACGGGCTTCATGCTGCGACCGTGTCACAGTATGATCTGATCGTCCTTGACGTCATGCTTCCTGGCCTTGATGGCTGGCAGGTGATATCGGAGTTGCGCAAAACCATTGATACGCCGGTACTTTTTCTGACTGCGCGGGATGGCTTGGATGACCGCGTTAAGGGACTTGAACTCGGCGCGGATGACTACCTGGTAAAACCATTTGCTTTTGTAGAGCTTCTTGTGCGCATCCGCACACTGCTTCGGCGAGGTCCAACTAGGGAACCAGATCTCTTACACGTCGCCGATCTGGAGCTAGACGCTCCCAAGCGGCGAGTCATTCGGGCTGGGATCCGCATCGATTTGACTGCAAAGGAGTTTGCCCTCTTGCATTTGCTGCTGAAGCGCGTCGGTCAAGTTTTGTCGCGGCCACTGATTGCCTCTCAAGTCTGGGACATGAATTTCGACAGTGATACCAATGTTGTCGATGTTGCGATACGTCGCCTGCGGGCGAAAATTGATGATCCGTTTGAAGTTAAGCTTATCCATACAATCCGCAGTATGGGTTATGTTTTGGAAGACCGGCGGTGAGGGTCAGCAACTGGTCTCTCACCGCGCAGTTGGGAGCACTCTTTGCCTTTATTTCAGTGTTTGTGTTTTCCGTGCTTGGCATTTACCTTTATCAGGCGCTGGCAAGCCAACTCCAGGAACGGGACGATACCAACCTCGTGGAGTGCATTCTATTCATCAGACACGTTTTAGAGGAAACGGCTGATGTCGACTCGATCCGCCTGCATCCTCATCGTTTTTTGGAGGCAGTTAACATTCACGGAGAGTTTTCGTTGCTGATACAAGCTAAGAATAGGGAGATCTTGGTGCGTAATAATGTCCAGTACTCGTTCACGGATGCCGCCGCACCGATACCTGCAGCTGTGATACCTGAACCATCGCATGTTCGCAATGCCGTACAGCGCAACGAGCAAAATTTGCGAGTCATCCGTGCACTGGGTTCTGTTGGCGCCACCGGTACGGAAGTCACCATCACGCTTGCCCGCAGTAGCAATGGCCTTGCTGCGGTCTTAGCTACTTATAGATTGAAAGTTGTTATTGCAGGACTCATCGGCGCAGTGCTGACAGCGCTACTGGGCTTTATTGTCGTTCGTTGTGGCTTGGGGAAAGTGAAGTTATTTGCAGGTCAAGCACAACAGATTACGGCGCATAACCTTGAAATACGATTGGATGCACAATCGGCACCTGCTGAGCTAAGGGTTCTGGCCGATTCGTTTAACGAGGTGCTTAACCGCCTGCAAAGCAGTCTCAATAATCTGTCCGAATTTGCTGGCGACCTTGCTCATGATTTACGCACGCCGCTGAACAACCTGATGGTTCAGACCGAAGTCGTGTTATCTCAACCTAGAGAAACCTGAGGTGTACTGTCAATAGCGGACACTCTTGTTTCAAGCCACCCGCGGCTGTTTGCTGAATTTTTCAGCGAACAACGCGGGCGGAACATTGCCAAGGCGCGAATGGCGTCGCTGGCGGTTGTAAAAGCTTTCGATATATTCCTGTATTGCGGCTTTCGCGTCGGCCCGGGTCGCGTAACGTTGATGGTGCACCAGCTCGTTTTTCAGGCTGCCCCAGAAGCTTTCCATGGGCGCGTTGTCATAGCAGTTTCCTCGGCGCGACATGGACGGCTTCATGCCGAACTGCGTCACCAGTTTCTGATAGTCGTGGGCGCAATACTGACTGCCACGGTCGGAGTGGTGAATCAAGCCCGGCGCGGGGCGTTTGTTGCGCACGGCCTTCCACAGTGCTGTTGCCGTCAGCGTTTGCGTCATGCGCTCGTCCATCGCGTAGCCCACCAGCTCGCAGGTGAACACGTCCTTGATACCGGCCAGGTAAAGCCAGCCCTCGCCGGTCGCCACATAGGTGATGTCGGTCACCCAGGCTTCGTTCGGCCGGGTCGGCGCGAAAGTCTGATTGAGCAGGTTGTCGGCCACCGGCAGGTCATGATTCGAGTTCGTGGTGGCCTTGAACTTGCGCTTTTGCTTGCAGCGCAGGGCGAGCTCGCGACGCAGACGGACGATACGATCACGGCCGGCCGGAAAGCCTTGCGCCGTCAGTTCCGGCTGCATGCGCAACGGGCCATAAGTCTGCCGGCTCTGCGCGTGCACGGCCTCGATGGCGACCTTCAGGCGTGCGTCGTCCTGCGCCCGCTGCGACGGTTTGCCGTTCGCCCAAGCGTAGAAACCGCTGCGCGAGACGCTAAAGACGCGGCACATGATGGTGACAGGAAATTCGAGTCGCAAGGTCTTCATGACCGCGTACTTGGCAGCGACTCCCGCGCAAAGTACGCTGCCGCTTTTTTTACGATATCGCGCTCCATGCGTGCCTCGGCAAGCTCTTTGCGCAGCTTGGTTACCTCAGCCTCAAGCTCCGGCACGGAGCGGCTACCAGGGGCTACTTTGGGCGACGTGCCGCGCCTTGCCGCACTGACCCAGTTCGCTAGCGTGCCCTTGGGAATGGTGAGACGCAACGCGGCGTCTTCCAGCGTCAGGCCTTGTGTCAGGACCAGTTTTACCGCTTCTTCCCGAAGCTCCGGTGTGTATGTTGTTGAGCGTGTCATAAGTTCTCCAGTTGGTGAAGTTTACCAAACTAGAGTGTCCGAAAAAGTCAGGGTACCTCAACCGAGGAATATCAAAACCTGCTTTCATCTAACTATGAAGAATTTGGGCGGCTAGCGAGAATGGTGGAAAGCATGTTGTTCTTGGCTCGTGCAGATCACGATCAGGTTGCACTATCGACGGAACAACTGGACGCTCACGGCGAGCTCACGCGCATTACCGAGTACTTCGAAGGCCCCGCCTCCGAGGCTGGGGTTCTCCTTTTGCTGATTGCCACCGGCACGGTGCATGCCGACGCACACCTGCTGCGCCGCGCAGTAAGCAATCTGGTCTCCAACGCTATTCGTTACACGACAAGAGGCAACACCATCGTGTTGCGTACGGTGGCTGATCAAGATGGTGTGCACCTATCGGTTTCCAACACTGGCCCAAGTATTGTCGCGGAAGATTTGCCGCGCCTGTTCGACCGTTTTTACCGATCGGACAAATCAAGATCGATCATTTCTGCATCAGCCGGATTAGGACTGGCCATCGTCAAGTCGATCATGTCCTTGCATCACGGAAGTGCTCAAGTTCAGAGCGAACAGGATGGTGTAACGACATTTACTTTATTTTTTCCAAGTGCCTCAGCGTCTGTACCTAGCGGCAATTGTCGGCAGCGACAAACGGGCAAGACTTTCTCCTGAGTGGCAGGCTACGTCGGAATAGAAACTTCAACGAGATATTAAAAAGTTTAATGGGATATTAGGTCGTTTTAATAAAAACTTGTATAAACAGCTGAGTGTTTCCGTGACAGTGGCAGCGTGGCGTGATTTGTAACATCGGTTCATTTTTTTGATTAACAAAGAAAAAAGTGCCAAACACTCGCTCGTTGACTTTTCAACCCCCTCGATCACCTTGCTGATGTTGCAAAAGCGTAAAAAGTTGCCGAGGTCCGTCTTTGTGGCCAATGCTGGCTTGGCGGCGCTGGAAATGTCGCATAGTTGATCGAATGAAGCGGAAACCAGGCCGTTTCGCTTCCACAAAGCTTGCTACCGTGAAGGCAGTGCCATGCACTTTCCTTCTAACGTGCAGGATTGCCAAAATTGTCAAAAAATCTACTATCTATAAGTACTTGGCGATAGCTCTGAATTCCGCAGCAACATTTCGGTCATGCCCTTGTGTATCGGCACTGGTAACGGTCAGGCATTCACTGATATGGTCGTGTATGAGTGCTTTTTTGGCCGAACCGATGGCACTTTCGACTGCCTGCAACTGTTGCGCGATTTCTACACAAGGGCGATCCTCCTCCAGCATGGCGACAATGCTGCTAAGGTGGCCGCCGGCACGCTTGAGGCGCTTTATGATCGCTGAATGCGAATTATGAATTGACATGGTATCCTCCCTAGGGGATATAATACTACACATACTTTGTTTGTTGCCTACCGACGATATCCTTCGCACATGAAGAAAGCGCTACTCATCTTGATGATGTTTTTGCTTCCCTTGCAATCGCTGATTGCTGCGGAACGCAACTTCGCTCACGTCATGGAAGGCTACAACACATACGGGATCGGCTTCGTCGCCAAGCACATGACGGAGCATTCCTCCGAAATTCTCCATCACCACGATCTCGACGACGCTGGTGACGACGACGGCGACGTCCATCTCGACGATTCTCAAAAATCATCCCGTCACCTGTCCGACTTCGAGCACGGAAACAGCATGAACTTGCTGTTCCCTCCGCCATTTCAGCTGCCGCTGGTTCTCGATATTCGTATCGCCCCTGAAGCATTTCTCGACACTTTTTCCGATCGAGCCACATTACCGCTGTTACGTCCTCCTCGTTCGCCCGTCTAACACGCGGGCTGCCCTCCTTCACATTCCTGTAAAGCGCATGAACGCCTGACGTTCATGCTGCGGCCCGCTGCACTGCACTCTTTTTAACAAGCAGGGGCTTAACTATGTACAGGTTATCCGTGAGTCCGTGCGCACTTGCGCGCGGCAAACTGACAGGCATCGTCCTGTCTCTATTCGTGGGCGCTGCCCAAGCGGCCGACGCGCCATCGCTGGCTGCACTATTGCAACAATCTGAAACGCAGGCACCGGCGCTGCTGGAGCAGGCCGCCACGGTGCGCGCTGCCGGCGCCGATGCGCGCCAGGCACGCGCCTGGGCTAACCCTTCGCTGGGTTACACCGGCGAAAATCTTGGCGCACCCAAGATGGACGGCGTCAGCCAGCGCCAAGACACTTATACCTTAACGCAGGTATTCGAGATCGGAGGCAAGCGCAGCGCCCGTATCGAAGCGGAGCAACGCAAGGCCGATGCGGTGGGCGCGCGCGAACGTCAGATTCGCATTGCTTTCGCCAATGAATTGGCAGTCGCCTACGCCACGGCAGAGGCCATGCAATTGCGAAAACAAGTGGCCGATGCCGAACTGGCTCGCGCCAACGATGACTTTCGCGCGACAACGGCGCTGGTGCAAGCCGGCCGTGAAGCCCAGCTGCGCTTGGCACAAGCGCGCGCCAGCGTATCTGCCGCCGAAGCAGCGGTTCAGTCGGCCGTGGCTGACGCTACTGATGCGCTGGAGCGATTATCTGCGGTAGCTGGCGCCGATCAGCCATACACCGGCATCAGCCATCCGTTTCTCGACCACGCAATAGCACCCCGTAGCGATCAACGCTGGACGACCGACGCGTCGCCAGCGCTGGCCAGCGCGCGTGCAGAAAGCGACGCATTAACGGCGCAAGTGAGGATGGAGCAAAAACGCTGGGTTCCCGATGTGGGTGTTAGCGCAGGCATGCGGAAGTTTGGCTGGAGTAACGAGCGTGCCGCCATCATTGGCGTCAACATCAACATCCCCTTGTTTGATCGCAATCAGCATGGCGTGACAGCCGCGCGTGAGCGGGCCAGCGCCGCCGAACAGCGTGTGGAAGCGGCGCGGTTGGAAGCACAGGCAACGCACCGCGCCGCACAAGCCCGGGTGGTGGCTACAGAGCGACGCCTCCAAGCCGCCGAACAGGGCGAAACTGCCGCAGTCGACGCCTATCGATTGGGGCGAGCCGGCTATGACGCTGGCAAGACACCACTGATCGAATTACTGGCTATCCGGCGCGCATTATCCGAAGCACAGGCTCTCTCCATTGAAGCCCGCTTGGCGCGCGTGCGCGCCCTCGCTACCCTTTTCACGGCCGAAGGCCGCATCGCATTTGGAGTTACACCATGACAGAAAAACCACGTCGCGCCATTAACCTGCCGCTCGCCGCAGCCCTGGTGGCAATCGCTGCCGCCGCCGGCTTCGGCGCCGCGCAATGGACCGGGACCAAAAAGGCACCGGTTGTTGCAGCGGTGGCCTCTTCCACACCTGCTGCGGCCGTAGAGCCGGTACAGGAAGTTAATATTCCTGGTGAATACCTCAAAGCTGCCGGCATCGCGGTTGAAGCCGTTGCTGCAGGCGGTCTGCGCTCCGAGATCCTGGCGCCAGGTTCGGTTGCCGCTCAACCTAACAGCGAAGCCGTCATTGTTGCCCGCGCGGCGGGCAACATCGCACGGATCAATCGCCAGTTAGGCGATACCGTGAAGGCCGGCGAAACGCTCGCTACCGTCGAAAGTATGGAAGCAGCAGGCCTTGCTGCGGAGCGCACCGTCGCCAATGCCAAGGCTGAACTCGCTCGCAAGAACCAAGCGCGTGAAGCCTCGCTATTCGAACAGGGTGTCACGCCGCGTGCTGATCTTGAAGCGGCACAGGCGACGCTGGCCGTTGCCGAAAGCGAGGCACAACGCGCCAACGCCGTGGCTCGTGCCGCGAAGGTGGCCGCCGATGGCAGATCGGTAGCCGTCGTCAGCCCGATCGCCGGCAAGGTCACGTTTAACGCCGCCACACTGGGCAGTTTTGTGCAGCCTCAGACCGAATTATTTCGCGTCGCTGGCACAGGTCCGGTACAGATTGAAGCTGCCGTCTCATCCGCCGACATCATCCGCATCTCCAGTGGCGACCAGGCGACCGTGATAGCGTCCAATGGCATGCCAGTCGATGCCACTGTGCGCTCGGTAACATCGACGGTCAACGGTGCTACGCGCTCCGCGACCGTGATACTGACGCCGACTGCCGCCACCGCGGCGCTGGTCGTCGGCGAAGGCGTGCGGGTACGCCTGCACGTCAAGGGTCAAGGCGACGGCTTGGTGGTACCGGAGGAAGCGGTACAAAACCTTGAGGGTCGTGACGTGGTGTTCGTGCGCAGCCAGAAAGGCTTTCGCATCCAACCAGTACTGGTGGGCATACGTAGCGGCGGTGTGGCGCAGATCGTCTCCGGCGTCAAGGCCGGCGACCAGGTCGCCACTCGCAACGCCTTTCTCGTGAAGGCCGACATGATTAAGTCTGGCAAGGAAGAATAATGATTGATTCCATAATTACCAGCTCCGTTCGGTCGCGTTGGCTGGTCCTGTTCATGACCATCATCGTGGCGGTGATCGGTGCGTGGCAGCTCAATTTACTGCCAATTGATGTCACACCGGACATCACCAACAAGCAAGTGCAGATCAATACTGTCGTTCCGACACTAAGTCCGGTCGAAATCGAAAAGCGCGTGACCTATCCGATCGAGACTGCGCTTTCCGGCTTGGCCGGCGTCGAGACTGTGCGCTCGTTCTCGCGTAACGGTTTTAGCCAGGTCACCGCCATCTTCAAGGAAAATACCGATCTCTATTTCATGCGTCAGCAAGTTTCTGAACGCTTGGCGCGGGCACGGGCAGATCTGCCTGAGGAGGCCCAACCGCAGATGGGTCCGGTGTCTACCGGGCTTGGTGAAGTGTTTCACTATAGTGTGGAGTTCACCCATCCTGAAGGCAAGGGAGCACCGCGTAACGATGGCAAGGCCGGCTGGCAAAGTGATGGCAGCTTTTTGACCGATCAGGGCGAGAGCCTGTCCGACGAAGTGTCAAAACTGGCGTACCTGCGTACAGTCCAGGACTGGATCGTGCGTCCGCAATTGCGTACGACACCGGGTGTGGCCGATGTCGATTCCTTGGGTGGTTACGTCAAGGAATACGTGGTCGAACCTGATTCCGCCAAATTGGTTGCGCTAGGCATTTCGTACGCCGAACTCGCCACCGCACTCGAAGCATCCAACGTGTCGGTGGGTGCCAATTACATTCGTCGCTCCGGCGAAGCTTATCTGGTGCGCGCGGACGGCCGCGCCCGCAGTGCCGACGAGATAGCGCGCGCAGTAATTGCTACCCGTAACGGTGTACCGATTATGGTCAGTCAGGTTGCCAAGGTTACCATCGGTGGCGAGTTGCGCCGTGGCGCGGCAAGTCGCGATGGCTACGAAACGGTGATCGGTAGCGCGCTGATGCTGGTTGGTGCAAACAGCCGCACAGTCGCCAGCGCCGTCGGCGAAAAGCTGAAGGTGGTGACTAAAACGCTTCCTGCCGGCATCACTATCGTGCCAACGCTGGATCGCTCACAACTGGTGGTTGCCACCATTACCACTGTCGCGAAAAATCTGGCTGAGGGCGCGCTGCTGGTGATCGTCATTCTGTTTGCATTGTTGGGCAACTGGCGCGCAGCGATCATCGCCGCATTGGTCATCCCACTATCGCTGCTGATGAGCGCCATCGGCATGAATTCGATGGGGATCTCCGGCAACCTGATGAGCCTTGGTGCGCTCGACTTTGGTCTGATCATCGATGGCGCCGTGATCATCGTTGAAAATACCTTGCGCCGCTTGGCCCAACGCCAGCATCAAGAAGGGCGACTCCTGTTGCTGAAGGAACGTCTGGAAGAAGTGGTGGCGTCATCACGCGAAATGCTTCGTCCCACCATTTACGGCCAATTGGTGATCTTCCTGGTGTTTCTGCCTTGTCTGAGCTTCCAAGGCGTGGAAGGAAAGATGTTCTCGCCGATGGTGATCACTCTGATGCTCGCCCTGGGCTCAGCTTTCGTCCTGTCGCTGACGTTCGTGCCGGCGCTGATCGCGGTAATGATGAACGGGAAAGTGGCCGAGCATGAGGTCAAAGCTATCGTCATGACGAAAAACCGCTATGAGCCGCTGCTGCGCCGTGCTGTAGCGCGACCGCTGCCGTTTATCGGCGCCGGTGTCGCCGTACTGATACTTGCAGGTGTGGCCTTCAGCTTTGTTGGTCGCGAGTTCATGCCTACCCTCGATGAGCATAATCTGAATCTGTCTTCGGTACGTATCCCGTCGACGCCGATCGAAGCATCGGCAGCACTTGACCTGCCGATCGAGCGCGCCATTCTGTCACTTCCGGAAGTCAAAACCGTGTATTCGAAAGCTGGTACCGCCAGCTTGGCGGCCGACCCGATGCCACCGAACGCGTCGGATAACTACGTGATTCTGAAACCGAAGGAGGAATGGCCTGCAGGCATCACCACCAAAGAACAGGTCATCGAACGTATCCGCGCCAAGACTGCGCCTATCATCGGTAACAACTATGACGTCACTCAGCCGATTGAAATGCGCTTCAATGAGCTGATCGGCGGCGTGCGCAGTGATGTCGCCGTCAAGGTCTTTGGTGATGATCTGGACAAGCTCGCCCAAAATGCCAAGGAAATTGCAGCAGTGCTGCGCAAGGTGCCAGGTGCGGCCGACGTGCGAGTGGCGCAAACGGAAGGGTTTCCGACATTCGACATTTCGTTTGACCGTGCCGCTATCGCTCGATATGGCCTGACAGTCAAAGAAGTTGCCGACACTGTGGCCACTGCGCTGGCGGGCCGTTCGGCCGGTCAGATCTTTGAAGGCGACCGGCGTTTCGATATTGTCGTGCGCTTGCCGCCGGCACTGCGCGACAACCTTGATGAGCTGGGTGCTTTGCCCATCATGCTGCCAGCCACCGGTGAACAAGTGCGCCAGTCAGTGCCACTGCGTCAGCTTGTGGAATTCCGCTTTACCCAAGGCTTGAACGAAGTCAGCCGCGACAATGGCAAGCGCCGTATCTATGTCGAGGCCAATGTCGTCGGCCGCGATATGGGCAGCTATGTCGACGAAGCGCAGCAGCGCCTGCAGAAAGAGGTCAAATTGGCGCCAGGTTCATGGATTGAATGGGGTGGCCAATTCCAAAACCTGCGTGCGGCGACCGAACGTCTGATGATCATTGTGCCTATCTGCTTCGTGCTGATCTCTGTCGCGTTGTACATGGCAATCGGAAATGCGATGTTGACGGCAACCGTGCTGACGGCTGTGCCGCTGGCGTTGGCAGGAGGCGTGTTTGCATTGGTACTGCGCGGCATTCCGTTCTCGATTTCAGCAGCAGTGGGCTTCATTGCCGTATCTGGCGTGGCCGTGCTCAACGGCCTGGTGCTCATCTCTGCTGTCAATAAACGGATAGCTGATGGCATGGAAGCTTCCAAGGCGGTAATCGACGGTGCAATGGAGCGTCTGCGGCCTGTCCTGATGACCGCATTGGTGGCCTCCCTGGGCTTCGTGCCGATGGCAATTGCCACCGGCACAGGCGCCGAAGTGCAAAAACCACTTGCGACTGTGGTCATCGGGGGCCTTGTGACGGCCACCATCCTGACGCTGTTCGTACTCCCGGCTATAGCAGGTATCGTTTTGCGTCGTCGCCGTACCGTCAAGGACGATGGGGATACCAGCGGCACCGTGCCTGTACTTGTGGCTGAGCCTAAGCCGGTGTAATGCAATCGCCTGCGACGCCCGCCAATACAAGCGGACGTCGCACTCGAACAGCGAGGAATATGCATGTCGTTTTTTTGATCGTAGCACTGCGTTGGCCGCGTGGTTTACGGCCTTGCTTGCCGGAACAACTGCCGTTGAGGTCGTGACGGTCGGAGTATCGGTGACGCTGGTTGACAGCGCCGTCGCGTTGGCATAACTCATCACCAAGCGACTTCACTCGGAGCATAAGCTGGCGGCCATGTCGCCAGCTTGAATCCCTTGTTCGTGCTTAAAAGGAGCTGAATTAACATGTTAAATATATTGGCCAATCGTACATACAGGCACCTGTTCTTGGCACAAATTATTGCCTTGGTGGGCACCGGTTTGCTGACCGTAGCGTTGGGTTTGCTTGCATATAAGCTTGCTGGCACCAATGCCGGCAGCGTGTTGGGAACCGCTCTGGCGATCAAGATGCTCGCTTACGTGCTGATCGCCCCCGTGGTCGGTGCCTTTGCCAACATGCTCCCGCGCCGCGCCTTCTTGGTCGCAATGGATCTGGTACGCGCCGGCGTCGCGTTATCACTTCCGTTCGTGACACAGATATGGCAGATTTATCTGCTGATCTTTTTTCTCCAATCGGCCTCAGCCGCCTTTACCCCTACCTTCCAGGCAACGATTCCCGATGTTTTGCCAGAGGAAAGCGATTACACGCGAGCATTGTCCCTCTCGCGTATGGCCTACGATATGGAAACCCTGGTGAGCCCGATATTAGCGGCCGCTTTGCTATCGATAATCAGTTACCACTGGCTTTTTGGTGGCACGGTGATCGGTTTCATCTGCTCGGCGGCGCTGGTCGTTTCAGTGTCGCTGCCGCAATCACCAGCGGTGCCAGCGACCGGCAGCATCTATGCCAAGACCTTTCGCGGCATCGCCATTTACCTGCGCACGCCACGCCTACGTGGACTGTTGGGCCTGAACCTGGCCGCAGCGGCGGGCAGTTCCATGGTCATCGTCAATACGGTGGTGTATGTGCAAAGTAAGCTTCTCCGCCCCAGCTCCGATGTGCCATTCGCGCTGGCTGCATTTGGCTGTGGCTCGATGCTGATCGCGTTGTTCTTGCCCAAGTTACTCGATCAGCGGCCGGATCGTCCGGCCATGCTGGCAGGTGCTGCACTGATGGGCGGCGGCCTGATTGCGGGCGCTTTTGTAGCCACCATGGGCGGGGCCTACGAATGGCCCGCCCTCCTTATGACCTGGTTTGTAATCGGCGTCGGTTACTCCACCACTCTCACGCCCAGTGGCCGACTTTTACGCCGATCGGCTAGCTCCGATAGCCGGCCAGCGGTATTCGCCGCGCAATTTTCGCTCTCGCACGTATGCTGGTTGATCACGTATCCAATCGCCGGCTTCATGGGCGCCAAGTTTGGCATGCCAGCCACTTTCGTGGTGCTGGCAGCGATTACGATAGTGGGCGTGGCGGTTGCCGCGATCGCCTGGCCAGCCAACGATCCGGATGTCATTGAGCATCGCCATACCGGCCTGGCTGACCAGGAACACCTGCACCAGGGCGGGCAAAACGATACTGATACGCATGAACATGTATTTGTCATCGATGAGCATCACCGGCGCTGGCCGGACTGAGACCATGACGATGCGCCTTTTTCAAACTCCGATTGTGTTGCCACATTGCGGACCCGTCTTGCTGGAGAACGAGCATGTGGACGTCAAGGACTGCGGAGCAATGCCGTCGTATGTGAAGCCGGGTGCTACGCGTGCCGAGGGTATGCCATGACCATCAACGCTGCCGTGCCAACATTGGACAAGCCACGCGAGGTCGCCGCTTGGCTGCAGCAACGCCCGACTGCTCAGGCGTTGCGCACAGCATTTCCAGATGAATGGATAACGATGGAACAGGAACTGCAAGCGGCATTGTCACAACGTGATTCAGCCCGCCTTCACCATTTGCTCCATCCTGCCATGCCGCCTGGTGGGAACCCCAGGCATGCACGACGTGAGCTCGTGCGCGTAGCGGTACGCCAGCGTATGGCCGCGCTGACAATTGAGCACTATGGAATGGCGGCGGTCACAGGGAAAGCATCGGGCACGATGCGTTTCAACCTGTTCAACGGCTGGCTGGCACAGCGCCTGCTGTTCCGACGTGACCTCGAACGCAAAGCTGTGCCATTGCTATGGTTTCGTTTGTTGTGGCCTCTGGTCTGGCAAAAGCGCCTGCTGATGCCACTGGTAACGCGCAAGGGCATCTACTGTTTTTATTCAGATGCCTTCGTTAGGCGGGTAGCAGAAATCATCGGCGAGCGGTCTTGCCTGGAAATTGCCGCAGGCGACGGGACGTTGAGCCGTTTCTTGCGTCAGGAAGGAATCCAGGTACGGGCAACTGATAACTATAGCTGGCATGACCGGATCAGCTTTCCGGCTGACGTGGAGCGGCTTGAGGCCATTGCGGCAATACGAAAATATGCCCCCGAGGTTGTGTTGTGCTCCTGGCCGCCATCGCAAAACAATTTCGAGCGCGAAGTCTTCCAAACAGCAAGCGTACGGATCTACTTGGTGGTGGTGAGCATTCACCATTTTGCTAGTGGGAACTGGAGTGATTATGCATCCCAACAGTCATTTGCAATGGAACACAGACCGGATCTGGCGCGTCTGCTGCTGCCGCCTGAACTGGGTTGTGATGTTCTCCTGTTCCGGCGCAATGGATCAAGGGCGGAAAGTAGCCGTGGCGAGCATGATTAACCGTACTGAATCAGGCCGCTGGACATTCCTTTCGGACGAGCTGTCTTTTTCAACCGCCGGCCTTCGGTGCGAATACATAAGACATTTAAGTGGACTGAATTTATCTCTTTTGGAATTGCCATGAACCTGTGTCGTGCTACCGTCCGCCTTATTCTGGCGCTAATGATGATTTCGATGCTTGGCCTCAGTTTATGGGGAGCCAAGTCGGGTTCGCACGTCCTATTGCCGCACACGCATCAGCTGGATGCCAGCACGGATGACGCTGACGCTTGAGGTACCCTGACTTTTTCGGACACTCTAGTTTGGTAAACTTCACCAACTGGAGAACTTATGACACGCTCAACAACATACACACCGGAGCTTCGGGAAGAAGCGGTAAAACTGGTCCTGACACAAGGCCTGACGCTGGAAGACGCCGCGTTGCGTCTCACCATTCCCAAGGGCACGCTAGCGAACTGGGTCAGTGCGGCAAGGCGCGGCACGTCGCCCAAAGTAGCCCCTGGTAGCCGCTCCGTGCCGGAGCTTGAGGCTGAGGTAACCAAGCTGCGCAAAGAGCTTGCCGAGGCACGCATGGAGCGCGATATCGTAAAAAAAGCGGCAGCGTACTTTGCGCGGGAGTCGCTGCCAAGTACGCGGTCATGAAGACCTTGCGACTCGAATTTCCTGTCACCATCATGTGCCGCGTCTTTAGCGTCTCGCGCAGCGGTTTCTACGCTTGGGCGAACGGCAAACCGTCGCAGCGGGCGCAGGACGACGCACGCCTGAAGGTCGCCATCGAGGCCGTGCACGCGCAGAGCCGGCAGACTTATGGCCCGTTGCGCATGCAGCCGGAACTGACGGCGCAAGGCTTTCCGGCCGGCCGTGATCGTATCGTCCGTCTGCGTCGCGAGCTCGCCCTGCGCTGCAAGCAAAAGCGCAAGTTCAAGGCCACCACGAACTCGAATCATGACCTGCCGGTGGCCGACAACCTGCTCAATCAGACTTTCGCGCCGACCCGGCCGAACGAAGCCTGGGTGACCGACATCACCTATGTGGCGACCGGCGAGGGCTGGCTTTACCTGGCCGGTATCAAGGACGTGTTCACCTGCGAGCTGGTGGGCTACGCGATGGACGAGCGCATGACGCAAACGCTGACGGCAACAGCACTGTGGAAGGCCGTGCGCAACAAACGCCCCGCGCCGGGCTTGATTCACCACTCCGACCGTGGCAGTCAGTATTGCGCCCACGACTATCAGAAACTGGTGACGCAGTTCGGCATGAAGCCGTCCATGTCGCGCCGAGGAAACTGCTATGACAACGCGCCCATGGAAAGCTTCTGGGGCAGCCTGAAAAACGAGCTGGTGCACCATCAACGTTACGCGACCCGGGCCGACGCGAAAGCCGCAATACAGGAATATATCGAAAGCTTTTACAACCGCCAGCGACGCCATTCGCGCCTTGGCAATGTTCCGCCCGCGTTGTTCGCTGAAAAATTCAGCAAACAGCCGCGGGTGGCTTGAAACAAGAGTGTCCGCTATTGACAGTACACCTCAGCTATTGAATCGTCCGAGCTGTCGGCAACACACTTACACAAACATAATCCAGGCGACCATACCCACGATATCCCACTATTGCCCGTTCCTTTCGGCGTCCCAAGTGTGACAGCCGACGACGGGTACCAACGGCAGACGGTGCGCTTTCCATCCGTCATTTTGCCGCTGCCCGATAAGCCGCCAAAAGCCTCCACGTCCGTCTAACCTTTTCTGGTGGCCTCAACATCCGCCATTCTTAGTAACTGGAGAATATATGTTTTTTCTGTCTCAAATCGACGGTGGGAGAACGCTTTTACGTCAGCGTCCCCTCCGTCACCTGCGGTGGGTCATCGGCACGCTGCTCTTGTACTTTCTCACGCTCTCCCTGGCCCATGCTCATGGCATCGCCCAGGGTGACAAGGGCTATATTTCCGAGATCACTGGCGTGCACTTTTTGTCCTTTATGTATCTGGGCGCCAAGCACATGTTCACTGGCTACGATCACATCCTCTTCCTGTTCGGCGTGATCTTTTTTCTGTACAAGCTCAAAGATATCGGACTGTATGTCAGCTTGTTCGCCATCGGCCATTCCAGCACGATGTTGCTCGGCGTGTTCATGGGTACGACGATCAATGGCTACCTGATTGACGCGATTATCGGTTTATCTGTGGTCTACAAGGCCCTGGACAACGTCGGCGCATTCCAGCGCTGGTTTGGGGTGCAGCCCAACACCAAGGTCGCAACACTCATCTTTGGCTTGTTCCACGGATTTGGCTTGGCCACCAAGATTCAGGAATATGAAATTTCTCCTGATGGGCTACTGGCGAACATGATCGGATTTAACGTCGGTGTAGAGATAGGTCAACTGCTCGCACTATCAGCCATTCTGATTGGTATGGGCTACTGGCGTCGTACCAGTAGTTTCCTCAAGCATGCCTATACCGCCAACACCGTGATGATGACCGCAGGCTTCATGCTGATTGGCTATCAGCTCACCGGTTATTTCACATCTTAATAAGGAATTCAAATGTACAACACAGATTTGCCAACACGGGCGGAATTGCCTAGCTCGGCCAAATTATTACGCTCCACGGCAATCGCATTGATAACCGCCGCAGCGCTGCTGGTCACGGTGGTGCTGCCATCGGAATACGGCATTGATCCAACCGGCATTGGGAAGGCACTCGGCTTGAAAGCGATGGGCGAGATCAAAACACAACTCGCCACCGAAGCTGCCGCTGATGCGCAAGCTGACGCCTTGGCAGCCGCGCGCCAAGCGCTTACGCCGGCGCCAGTCACTGCTGCAATTAATGCACCAGCCGTTGCACAGCCTGCACCTGTCCAAGATGATGCGGCCAAAGCCGGTATTACACAGGAGATCACGATAGTACTTCCTCCAGGTGCGGGCAAAGAAGTCAAGATGGACATGCTCAAAGGCCAGGAAGTAAGTTATGCCTGGCAAACCGATGGCGGTGTAGTGAACCACGACACGCACGGCGAGCCGGTCAGTGGGCCAGCCAATGCATTTCACAGTTATTTGAAGGAAGCGAATGTCGCTGGCAATCGCGGCCAGTTGACGGCCGAATTCGATGGCTCCCACGGCTGGTATTGGCGTAATCGCGGCGAAAGCAGCATTCGCATTTCATTGACCGTCAGCGGTCAATTCAAAAATCTGAAGCAAAAATCCTGATTCCCACCCCGCTTGATCACTTGAAGGAAATTGTAATGAAAAAATTTATGCAAAAACTCGCTGTCGCCGCTCTGTCCCTGTCAGTACTCAGCGCCTGCCAAGGTGAGGAAAAACATGGCCATGATCATGATGCGCCAACGTCTGCAAAAACCGCAGTGGCAGCACCAACATCAATGGCGATAGCCGCGCCGAACGTCAACACAGGCATCCGTAGCGATGAAGTGAAGGTGACGCTCGCTTCAAATCAGGGCACCGAAGTTAAAATGCTCATGGCCAAGGGTGCCAGGGTCGAGTACTCATGGACCACAGATGGCGGACTGGTCAATCATGATACGCATGGTGAATCGACCATCGTCGGGACAAAAGGCTCGCATCGCTACTCAAAGGGTGTGCAGGTTGGCTCCGACAAAGGTGAATTGATCGCTGCCTTTGATGGAGAGCATGGCTGGTTCTGGCGAAATCGCGGCGATAAGGCCGTGACCATCACAGTCAAAGTGAGCGGTCAGTACCAAGATATCAAACAGAAGAAGTAGTAGTATTTTCATGTTTTAGTAACCTCCGTCGGTGGCGTTTCATGTAGAAGCGCCACCGACTAAGGCCATTGACTGGCACATTTTCAACTTTGTCATTTCCCCATTGGCGGTCTCGCCGTTTTCAAAGATATGCCTGTGACTTTCCGAAATAGATGCGACGTTTTGGAAATTGCTGCGACTACCGGGGGTGAAGTAGCAAGGCCCCCCGCTCCTTGCCGAGTTAAACTAGCCGCGATGAACTTCCGCTTTCGGCCCAGGCTGTGTAAAAATGCAATTCTGTTTCCACAATGGCGGACTCGGGCCGCCAAGCTATGTTGAGGAGGGTCTAAAACGCGTTGCACTGTGCCATATCGTTTTATGGGAATTCTCCTTCGAAATGCCACGACATCGCTGGAAGCGCCGCTTTTAAGCCGCGGAAATGGATAAAAGCCTCGATGGCCTTCATCATATCCGTAATGCCGAGGATAGCGATCAGCAGCTTCAGGTTATAGGCGAGGACATGAAGGCTCATCTCGGTCCTTACGCGCTCCAACCCCTTGCTCAGGAAAGGCGTCGCCCCTACCTGTAATAACCTGCATTCGAAACGGGCCCGACCAGCATTCCAGCAGCTTCTCTGCCAGGAATAACTGCAACTGACGGTCCCCTCAAACCAGCATTAGCTGCAAATGAACCGGTATTTATCTGCGCCGACCTGCATTCCATCGCCACGAACCAGCACTATCTGCAACTAACCAGAATGTTCAGCACGGCCTTGGTGTAGGCCAAGATTTCGTCCAGCATGTCCAGCCAATGGGCGATCACGCGGTTGAGCAGGTGGCCGATTGTGCTGTGCATTGCTGTTACAATCAAGGGATGACTCCCCCCATCCTGGACACGCTAATCATTGGCGGCGGACCCGCTGGCCTAACAGCGGCGGTATACCTGCGCCGTTTCCGACGCGACATTGCTGTCATCGATAAAGGGCACAGCAGGCTTGACTTAATTCCGGTAACCCATAATTTTCCTGGTTTCCCGCACGGCATACGCGGTTCGCAGTTACTGGAGAATTTGCGACGCCAGTTGGGTAATTACGGCTGCGAAGTGACTCAAGGTGAAATTACTGGCTTGCGCCGGGAAGGCGATGTGTTTGTTGCCCACCACGATGGCGGCCAGATATATGCCCGAACTGTATTGCTGGCGACGGGCATTGCGGATGCCGGCTTGCCAATCGAGAACTGGCACGAAGCGGTCGCCAGCGGTGCGCTCAGGCTTTGTCCCGTCTGCGACGGCTTCGACGTGCTCGACAAGCGTATCGCGGTCGTGTCGTCCAACGTCAACCCGGTCGGTCATGCCCTCTTTATGCGCACGTTCAGTGCCAGCGTGACACTATTCGAACGTGATGAGGTACGGCTGAGTGCCGCTCAACGCGCCGAGCTTGATGCAGCCATGGTGACCTACGTGCTCTCGCCACTTCAAGGCATAACTATGAGTGAGAAAATGATGCCCATTCTGCACACAGCCGATGATGATAGTCACGAGTTTGATGTGGTCTACCCAATGCTGGGGGAAGTGGCCCGCTCCGATCTTGCCCAGTCGCTGGGCGCGAAAACTGGCAATTGCGGTGAGCTGACTGTGGATCAGCAACAGGCCACGACAGTGCCAGGCTTATACGCCGTGGGCGATGTCGTGGCTGGCCTGAACCAAATTAGCGTGGCAGCGGGTCAGGCCGCCGTGGCGGCAACCCATATCCATAACGAGCTGCCGCGCCTATTTCGCGGCTAGCAGTGGCGCCGTCAATGGATAAGCTTTACATGATCGGTTGGTATACTCGAACTGAAGTGCTATCGCTTGCCGGTGTAGTCGCATTCACTGTAGCGAGCTGCATTTGAAACGGATTCAACCTGCATTCCATCTCCCCAAACCGAAATTCTCTGCTACCGAAGGCGAGCGCATGAGAATTAGCTGTAACAAGGTGCTGCGATATCCAGTCGCCGGCCGAGGTCCGTCATGTACGGCGACGATGGCCAGTATGGAGTTAATGGCATTAACTCGTTGAACGCTAGCGTCTCGACCCGAAACCTTCGCCGATTGCATCAAAGCGGAAAAGGTATAATCAAGTTCGATTTCGCCAAGCCAAGTATGAGACATTGGGAGTTGAAAGCATAGATAGAGCACCACCCCGATGAAATTCGTTGACATTCGACGCAAGGCCTTTGCGCGCTTAACGGCAGGCGATACGGGAATCCCTTTGGTTACCTACGGCACTGAGACAAACGCCCTTCCAGCGGTAATACCCCAACCTGGAACATGGCAGCAGTTGGATGTGAGGGCCAGGGCGGCGCACCCCACCGCGGACCGCCTCTGCGGGCATCCGGAAATGACCAGGCAGCTAGAAACCATTGGCCCTGTACTGTTGGTGCGCGGCGCCAACGAGCGTCAGTGTCGACTTTCCGCCATCGTTATCACCTTAGACCACCTCAGCCCACCAGTCCTGGTCCCGGAGGAGGGGCAAATCATCACGCCGGTGCAGCTACATTCGCAATTTGGCCGGACGGTATGGCGATATGACTTCGATCTGCCGGCGCGCGAGAACGCTACCTACCGTTTGGGCGATGCCGTCTTTCCCGTGCATGCAGATTTTTCAGGCGATGTGCGGATCGCCTATGTGTCTTGCAACGGGCAGGAGCACGCCGACACGGATCGGCCAGCAGTAGAGCGCAACGCGATGTGGCGCCGCTTGGCAGAAGAGCACGCGCGTACGCCGTTTGGCCTTCTATTGCAGGGCGGCGATCAACTTTATGCCGACGAAGTCTTTCAGTCTCATCCGGCCCTCGCAAGGTGGGCAGCGAAGGCGAGGGTGGAGATGACAGAGCAGTCGTTCAGCGCCGACATGAGCACGGCGGCGGAAAGTCACTATTTCAACCGATACCTTACGCTTCTGGCTCAGCCGGATATCGCCCATCTGAATGCCCGCGTACCTTCGCTCATGATGTGGGATGACCATGATATTTTTGATGGCTGGGGTAGCATTCCGGAGAAGCTTCTCGATGACCAAGTCGGTCGCGGCCTCTTTAATGTGGCGCGGCGCATGTTCATGCTGTTCCAAGTCGGCGCTACCCTCGAAAAGCCCGCAATCAGCGAGGAGACGAGCGAACTCCGAAGTCTTACCCAGGTCGTCCGTTTCCCTCGGTTCTCAGTGGTTGCGCCTGACCTTCGCTCGGAGCGCCGGCCGACTCAGGTGATGGGGCCATTCGGCTGGGCCGCATTTGAGCGGGCACTCTTAGCGACCAACCGGGACGACCGGATTCTGCTCATGTCCAGCGTGCCGCTCCTGGGCCCGCGGTTAAGCTGGATTGAGAAATTTCTGCACGTGCTCCCTGGCGTCCAAAAATATGAGGATGACATGCTGGATCAATGGCAGAGCCGATCGCACCGTGCCGAGTGGCGGCGCATGCTGGAGGCTCTGCAACTACGTGCGATCGAAGGCCGCATCGCCGTCACGGTGCTCTCGGGCGAGATACATCTGGCCACGCGCGGCGAAATGGCGTTTACGGACGGAACGATAATGCATCAGCTTGTCGCGTCTGGAATCGCGCATCCGCCGCCGCCGAGGTTGTACGCCCGCGCGCTCGGATATCTTGCGATGATGGGTGAAAGCGTCTTACCGGGCCAGCCGGTCCGCCTGAAGCCCTTGCCTGGCCACAAGCACATCTACACAGCCGAGCGTAACTACGTGGTCTTGATGCGGCGTAGCGAAAAGTGGTCTGCCGAGTGGGATCTAGAAGTTTGCGGCCGTACACCTGCGATGCTTCTGGAGGGGCGCCATGACTGAGCGAGTCATCGGTTGCGCCACGTGCAATCATCAGAAAGGCAACCAACTCGCCGCATGCATCGCAACGTACGTCCTGACCCAAAACCTGTTCTGGTGAGTGAGGTTGCCGAACTTGGAGCAGCGCAGGGCTTCCCCCGCCCGCCCCCTGATTCAAAGTTAAGCATGGTTACGCATCAATTCCTTGCATGCGAGAAACAACCAATGCTGCGCGCAATTTGGGCCATACGGACTATTATCAATGCTGCCATATCAACTTGGCTTAACAGAAACTCTATGGGAGACCTCTATGCAAAGTCAAAGTACGAGCACGCACGACAAAAATCTTCAAGCCTGCATTGAAGCCTGCGAAGAAGCAATCCATGCATCCCAAGCTTGCGCGGCTGCGGATATCCGGGAAGGTGGTGGTGCGAATTGTGCACTGATCAATCTCGATTGCGCGGATATTTGCACTGCTACCATGAATGCGTTGGCAAGAGGATCAGAGCATCATGGCGATTTTTGCGCGCTCTGCGCCCACATTTGCACGATGTGTGCACAGGCATGCGCCGCTCACGCAGACAAACATGCGCACTGTGCGGCGTGTAAGACGGCGTGCGAGAACTGCGCTGCAGCCTGCGCAAAACATGCGCGCGAGCGGCACGTCTAATTTTTTGAGTACTCTGCAGGGGCGGTATCTGATACCGAATTGCTTTGAAATGAAAAAGTGAAAGGTAAACGCCCCTCTTTTCTTTCCTCTATGACAGTTGATATTACCGTAGCATTGGATCCTGGTAAATTGCGGATACACCATGGAAATCGTCAGGGCAAAAGAAGCGGACAGCGACGTGTTCTGGGAGAAGTCCCTGAGCATTTACGCGAAAAAGCTCGAGCTGATTGCGTCGAACATCGCCAATGCGGACACGCCACATTACAAGGCGCGTGATGTTGATTTCAAGGCTGCGTTGAGCCAAGCGATGAGACAACCGGAAGCTCAGTCAAAAGGGGATCAAAATTTTCGGTCAGTCCTTCCAAATGACCCTTTTCCCATCCTGTACCGCGTGCCATCTCAAGCGAGCGCAGACAATAACACCGTTGACATGGACGTGGAACGCGCCGCATTCGCAGAAACCGCCATTCGTTACGAGCTTGCAGTCCAAAAAGTTGCACACGAATACAAAGAGATGAGTGAACTTTTCAAGTCGCTACCATATTAAATTAATTTCATTGCCCGTCGATTCCTGCCTGCCATCCTTGCCGCATCAAATCGCGGGTGGCAATAGGTTTTCTTGGAGCATGTGGACCGCAAGATGACCGCCGGCGCTTAATTTCGATGACGATAAGCGAGGATTCATGGAGCAGGTTCAATCGCTACAAAGTAGAGTTGTTCAACGATTGTTAAGGAGTCATGAAATGGGCATTTTGGATCGAATATTGGGAGGGCATGGCGGTGGTCATGGTGGTGGGCATAGGGATAGCGGACATCATGGAGGTGGCCATCACGGTGGTGGTGGTCACGGCGTTCCGCCCGGTGGAGGTTATAGCAATACCCCTCCTCCGGTTAGCAATGGAGTTTCGTGCGCCACATGTCGGGCTATTAATGCACCAGGAGCGAAATTTTGTCACCAATGCGGCACCTCACTGACTCCTGTAGCATGCCTCCAGTGCGGCACTAGTTTGCAAGTAGGCACAAAATTCTGCGGTCAATGCGGTAAAGCTGTCGCATAGTTGCGGCGATGTCCATGTCATCCTTATGAACTGAACTACCTGTTCTCGGCTCCGCGGACCAAAATTTGTTGTTAGTGCAAACATAGTAACGTCGGCCAGTTTCCTGGCCGCCTTGAGCGCTCACACGGCTGGGTTTTCAAACAGGGGCTTAGCGCATGGGTCGGACAGGAGGGGGAGCGCAGCTGTCTGGCCCGCGAGGCGATGGCCGACGTCGATGCCCGCCGCGCCATCGATCACCAGGCGGTGCAGGCTTTGGCCGATAGCCTCGGTACGGACGACCCGCTGCCCGCGCCGGTGGTGCGCTGATGCGGTCGCAGTGGACCAGCAAGGTATTGTCCAACGTGGTGCGCCTGCATGAATTCAATGCCAGCGCAAACGGACCCGCTGCGGCGCGCCTTAAAGTCCTCGGCCAGCGGCTGGAGAAATTCGACCCGCGCGAGGTCGCATGCTACTTGTCGGCCGTTATGAGATCGCCGATTCCGTGGTTTATGTCATGCGGACTTGGCACATACGTGAGGACCAGTTATATGAGTTTTTCGTTACCTGCCGACGTCGTCGTGCAGCGAAAGCCGCTGTCCGCAACCTCGTTCGAATATATTTTCAGGCACCATAATCTCGGCGAATTGGGCCGGCTGATCTTGGTTTCTGCGCCTTGCGGCCTAGTCGTAACGCCGGTAATGTTCGCGCCCATAGGCGATGTAAGGAATGCGCAGCGCAAGTTGGTTTTCGAGCCACTGGCGCAGACTTTAACGGATGATTTGAAAAAAAGACGTCGCAAGGGGTAGCGCACCATGAAGGTTCGTTGGAGGGCAGTGCGACTCGGTGCGTCCCCGAAGTTTGATACCAAATTGGATATAAGCACCGTAGCCCTCGATTGGAGCGCCTTGAACCTGTAGTTTATATAATCTCATGGCATACTGATCGGGAGCGCTTAAGTGAATGTGCTCCAAATCAATGGATGCAAAAGGACATTTTCTTAGGAATTTATATCTGAGTGGAAATATTAATGACATCCTCCGTGGGCGGCATACTCAATTACGCACTTTATCCCGTACTCGCCCTTGCCGCTGGTGGGGGCGCGGCGCTTCTCCGCCCTCCCGGCGCGCCGCTTCGTAGTGCTATCCAGCACTTTACGGCCGGGGTAGTGTTTGCTGCACTTGCCACTGAGTTACTACCTGACTTAATGCATCGGCGTTTGCCTTGGGCAACACTAACGGGTTTCGCCCTCGGTGTTTTGGTTATGCTCGCGATAAAACATTTTACTGAGAAGGCCGGGCAAGATGCAGCTCCGAAGGGAAAAAATGTCGACAGCCTGTTATGGATCCTTGGCGTCGATTTCGTGCTCGACGGTGTGCTGATCGGGCTTGGTTTCGCAGCGGGTAAAAAACAAGGATTGATACTTACCGTAGCGCTCTCGCTCGAAGTACTTTTTCTCGGACTGTCCTCCGTTACTGCACTGGTTAGCGTCGGCGCCACACGTACTCGAATTGCTAGCTTTATCGGCTTTTATATGGCATGCCTACTTTTTGGCGCATTGGGCGGTGCGCTTGTGCTTGCCAACGCGTCAGCGATCGTGCTCGACGCAACTTTGGCATTCGGGGTCGCAGCGCTGCTATATCTTGTGACCGAAGAGTTGTTGGTCGAGGCGCACGAAGTAGCCGAAACGCCCTTGCAGACGGCTACATTTTTTATAGGTTTCATTGCGCTGCTGGTTGTCGAGATGATCATCTAATGTGGACTTGGCATGCGCGCGCTGCTAACAAATTCTGTGCGACCCATGATATACGTAAAGATCCCGATTTCGCAGTTCGACTTTATCTACACTACGCACTGGCATGAGGCATTCCGAGCATTCCCATAGCCAGCCACTCAAAGTGATGGCCCGCACGATTGAACAATCGCTTCAATAAAAGTGGCTTTTAAGCTAGCCTATTGATGTGCTACATTTGTTTTCCGCACGAAAACTTTGAGGCAATTTCGCTGAGTCATTAGTTCTTCTGGCTCAAAATCTGCATGGCGCTTGGTATTCACGGTCCTTTCGATACCATGCCCATTCCACAAAACATTTTAAGGTATTCCTATGTTCCCATATTCAAAAGCTGTCGCCCCGGCTCTTCAAAGCCACTTGGAATCACAAACTGCGTATTTTAATGATATCTCAAAATCTTTGTTTGAAACGATTCAAAATTTGAGTCAGGTGAACATGCAGCTTGTTCAAACGATGATTGAAGAGTGCAATCACTGTGCTCAGCATGTTCTGTCGACCGACCACCCGGCTCCGTTGATCGATGCCGTAGCATCTCGCGCATTGCCAGCATCGGAGAAGTTGCGTGCATATCATCAGCAGCTGTCGCGCCTTGCTGCAGACTCGCAGGTCGCTATAGCGCGTATTAGCGAAGAACACGCTCCAAAAACTTCGAGCACCGCACAGAAGCTCGCTGAGGATGTGACCCGCACTGCTGCCGAGGAGACACAACGCAGTATGGAAAAAC
This sequence comes from Janthinobacterium sp. 67, assembly GCF_002797895.1. Lineage (NCBI taxonomy): Bacteria > Pseudomonadati > Pseudomonadota > Betaproteobacteria > Burkholderiales > Oxalobacteraceae > Janthinobacterium > Janthinobacterium sp. 67. Next base: position 132,912 of record NZ_PGES01000002.1, read on the forward strand.
AGCAAGAAACAATGCGGAGTTTCACTAACTCGTTTGCTCAACACAGCAACGACAAAGACAATGGGCGAGCAGGTGCGAGCTTGCAAGGTGCTCGTGAAGGCAATATACAAGGTGGCATCCCTGAAAATCCTCCCGCCAAACCCAAATAAACGATTATATGTATATTTCGGGTGCCTCTAGGCAGCACGGGGAAAATAACGCCACATACACACATTGTGCGATGAGGCTTTTAGACATGATTTCAAGGAGTTACTCGTGCGCCTTCCCCTAATCGCCCCGGCGGACCTTACGGTCGAACAGAAGGCCCTCTACGACCATATGCGCCAAGGAATTGCGAGCAACTTTAACGCCTTCAAAGTTGAGCGAGAAGACGGGGCACTAATGGGGCCATGGAATCCATGGTTGCACGAGCCGGCAATCGGCAAGGCGATCTGGGACCTGACCCTAGCGATGACAGCCAACGCCGTGCTGCCGGACAATATTCGACAGATTGCTATTCTCATCGTCGGTGCCCATTTTAACGCCACCTACGAAATTTATGCTCATGTCGCTGTCGCTGAGCGGGAAGGAATGTCCGCTGAGCGACTTGCCGCGTTGGTGGCAGATCTCAAGCCTACCGACCTGTCCAAAGACGAAAATGTCGCATTTGATTTCTCGTATGCGCTGTGTCGCGGCGGCGCACTTCCAGAGCCGCTATACCGGCTCGCTCTTGCAACCTTTGGGCAACGTGGGACCAATGAATTAATTTATCTCGTTGGTCTATATGCACTGGTATCAACAACACTGAACGGTTTTAATGTCCCCGTTCCCGAGCGGGAATAGGAGATAGGAGGCGCGCCCGTGTTGCATCAACCAAAAAGAAGGCGCCCGTCGAGGTAGCCAAGCTGTGTGTTGGTCCCTTCGAAAGCAGGTATCACAAAAATATTTGGGCGCGGGCGTTTAGCAGTATCGCTTACGCACTTCTTTCTGAATTGCGGACAATGTCGTGCACTATCACACTGTTATGTTCGGTGGTCTCTACAAGCCAACCCGCCTGATCAACTGCTTGCAGTGCGTCGCGATAGCCTTGCTCCCATCTCCATGATATCGAGCTGCTGGCGAAATTGATATCCTTCGCGGCCATCTGCCAGTCGCGCCCGGGATAGACCAGACGAACTATATGCAAGGTTGTCTCAGGAATCAGTTGGTCTAGCACTTCGTTGCCAACGTCAGCGCGTAGCTCGACCGGTAGCTTCGCATAGAGCCTTTGAAGCATGCATTGTAGATTGTGCGTACGCCGATATGCCTCGATATGACGATTCGACCTGGAAGCAAAAACAATGTCCTTTTGACGCGTCTGTACCTCGTTCAAGGTCGTTGGCTCCGGTCCCTCGGCGCGCCATAGATCAACCATGAAGCAAAGCGTGTCCACCGGAGGCGTGTCATCAAAAATGGTTTCTATCGGCGTATTCGAATACAACCCCCCATCCCAATACAAGTCCCCGTCAATTCGAACGGGTGGAAAGCCAGGCGGCAAGGCACCGCTTGCCATGATGTGTTCAATCCCGATAGCCTGTTTTTGACTGTCGAAGCTGACCAATTCGCCACTGCTGACTTTAAGCGCATTCACAGTCAAGCGCATGTTGCCTGACGTATTCAAGTAAGAAATATCGACGACGTCACGTAGCGTATCGGCTAGCTCGGCGGTATCGTAGAAGCTTGCTTCTTCCGGAGGTACTGATAGCCCCATACTGAACGGGCTCCAAAATCTCGGTTTGAAGAATCCAGAGATGCCTCCTACCGCCGCGACAAAGGTCGCCCACTGGGTAGATTTTTGCCGCATCGGATCTGTCATCAAATCGAGCCCGACAGATTCCTCCTGGGATACCGTTTGCCAAAAAGCCTTCAACTTGGCAAGTCTGGCGGCTGGCGGGTTACCAGCGATAATCGCCGCATTGATGCCACCAATGGACGTACCAAGCACCCAGTCCGAGGGCCGGCCGGGATTGCAGTTTTTTTCGCAAAAAACGACCTAACCAATTGATTTATTTGGTAAATTCGACTTTATAATTCATCGGGGCTACCTCGCGTTCAAGGTCCAGCATATATTCGCCGAATCGGTTGATGTGCCCTTTCCGATATGGCGCTAAGCCGCGAAGCACCTCCTCCGTTAGCACATATCCCTTTGCCTGTATTGTCTTGAGGAGCCGCGTCATCTCATGGACATTGTGCAGGATGACCATGTTCGCAACGAGCTGGTTGTACTTGATAACCTTGCGCTGTTCGTGCCGAACGTTTTCGGCAATGATGCCTTCGCCCCCAAAAAACAACCATTTGATGAAGCCGTTGAATTCCTCGCTCTTGTTGGTTGCTGCATGGATGGTACGACGCAATTCTGCGTCGTTGATGTACTTGAGCAGGAACATTGTCCGATGTACCCTACCGAGCTCGCGGAACGCGTAGTAGAGCTTGTTCTTGCGGCTAGCGGTCCCTAGGCGGCGCAGGATTGTCGATGGCGCAATCTTGCCCGCTTTGATGGAAATAACGACGCGCAGCATGTCCTTCATATGGCGCGCGATCAGTTCCCAGTCGATCGATCCACGGAACAGGCTGCCAATATTGTCATACTGGTCGGCCTTGTCCGCCTTGAAGAACACCAGATCTTTGATATTGCGGATGCGCGGCATCAGGTCGATACCCAGCAGCGAAGCCAGGCCAAAGACAGGCGTGCTTTGGGCCTGGGTATCGCCGTGCAGCGTATCTGGCTGGATGTCCGACTGGTTGCTGATTAGCCCATCGAGGATGTAAACCGCCTCATAGACGCCGCATGGAATAAAGTGACTGAACAACGCGATGTACTTGTCGGACACATGGTAGTAGCCAATGCCGCCGTATCCACCGTAGCGGATATGGTATTCGGAAAGCAGGTTAGCCTCGTAAATGTTCCATTTGGTACCGTCGGCCGACGCGCTCTTTCCCGATCCCCAATAACGTGGCAATGCGAAGCGGTTGTATGCATTGATCACCTTGACGATCGCCTTGTCCAGGCGCTGCTCGGTGACATGCTTGAGATTGAGCCAGGCCACCTGCTTGCGGCTCAGGCCCTTGATCGAGCGTGCGGTCTGCGTGGCGCCCAAGTTACAACCATAGCAAAACAACGTAGTGATAAAGCGCTTGCGCGGATCGTCTACTTTGGCCTCGAAGCCGGACAACGGACCGAAGAGTTTATGCAAGTCCAACCATTTTTCAGTCTCGGTCAACACATCAAGGATGCTCACCGGATCCATTTCATTGGTGACCATCTGCTCGATGGCGTCAAGTTCGGGCGGCGGCTTCGGACGCTCCATGCGACGGATCACAATGCCGCTCTCGTCGATATCGGCAAGGCTATTTTGCGGGAATCGGCTGTCAACGTCGCGCGCTAGACTGCCGAGTTTGTCGCGCAATTGCGCGACAAACGCCGGAGCTTCCACCGACAGCCCTACCAGTTCACCATAGGCTTTCACTTCACGCTCGTATTGCTCCCAGTCCACCAGGTGGTTGCGATAATCATCGTAGTCGCCGCTATGCTCGACGTACAGATCGCCCGACTTGAGTTCATCCATGACTTGCGTCATCACGGCAAGTTCGAAATACTTGCGATGCACGCTCGCTGGAGCATCGGCTGCGACTCGGCCAAAAACCAGCTTGCGCCACTTATCGGACATCCAGTCCAGTGCCAATTCAGGTAGCGCACCTTCTGCCGCTGGCAGTTGTTCCTTGTGGCTGGAGCGATGCTTTTGGATGATGGCGATCGCCGCCAGCAGGCTCTGATCCTGGGAGCTGGATTTCAGGCTGAGCGCTTCGAGGCACTTGAAGAGCAGGCTGCGCTTGCCAACATACCCGACCAGCATGAACGGATAATAGTTATTGCCAGCATACGCCATGTGCTCGTCGCATTCAGTGATCCATGCCCCCAGATCCCCGTCGAGGGATTGCTCGACCCTAGCGACGCGCTCCTCGTCGCTGCCCTCGTCGCTCAGGACGGTCAGCACTTCGCGGAACTGTCCGATCAAACGCTCAATCTGTTCGGCGTGCTGCAGGTGATATTGCCGCAACCGTTCCTCGGCACCGTTATGCAAGCTGCGGATGGTCTTGATGAAGATTTCGGCGATATCGTCCATTGCCTTTTGCAACTGGCTTTGAATCAGCAGCACGATGAGGGTGTGGCGCTTGAGTGGCTTGATCCGCCGCATTTCCGCCACATCCAGGGCACGCGCCTCCAAAACGAGTTGTTCACGCTTGGTTGCGGCGATGGCCTCGGTATTGGGCAGATCCTGCGCCAGCGCGATCATGGTGTCAATGTGCGCCAGGAAATCCGTCACCGCACGCACATTGGGCTGCTTCGGCTCGCGTTTGAGGCTATCCCATATGCGCAGGTTCTCACCCGCAGTGAGCATGTGTTCAAAACGCTCGACCACGCAAGTTGGCAATCGGCCAGCCACCGCCTTATAGATGCCGTCATTGACGCTGGTACGGGACTGGCGAGCCAGCCTGAACAAGTAGGTGAATCCAGGCAGTTCCAGGCGACGCTGGACCAACTCTTCAATCAGGACATTGATAATGTCGGGTAGCTCCTGCTTGGTATGGGCAGCCTGCAGGGCCTGATCTTCCAGCCAGTATTCATCGGACGAGTCCATCACCCGGATCCCCACGTACCCGCGCAGACGGCGCTGGTGTGTTGTCTTGCTACCGGACTGATCATATTGCGCCAGCGCCCGTTTTGCCGGAACGCGCAGACCGCTATGTTCGCAGATATGCCGCACCACGATAGACGGGACGCTCGACAAGGGGACGAAATAACCAAGCCTTTGCAACAGCATAAGTTGGATCAGCAAAAAAGTACGATGCGATGCTTGGCGATACAGAGTGAAGATATGGTCAATTTGTGCGCGCGAAGGCGTGTAGATCGCCCCGAGCTCCTGCTCAGTGAACTCTTGTTTCAGGCGTGGATAAGCCGTTTCATGGATATTCGTCATTGAAATCAGTCGACACCGGTCCAGCGAAGGAATTGCTGGAAATGGTGCATCGATTGCAAGTTTTTTGTCAAGCAATTAAACGTAAAGCATATGTCTTTGATTGACCTTCCCATTATGGTAATGCGTATAGTGATAATATCTGCCATTCGGATCCGTACTTGCTCACGGTCAAGTGACAGCATAGCAATAGCTTGACAGTTGGTTTGATACAACCTAGGCTACGAATATCATCCGTATAGATAGTTTATGAAGACCTCCCGCACAGTGCGATTGTTCACGGCTCTTGTCGCGATACTTAGCATGCTGTTCATGCAGCATGCGGTCGCTTCATACCTATGCCCTGGCGTACCGATGGGAGTCGGTAGTTCCGTTATATCCGCAGGCGTTGGGGTGTCTGCGATGCCCGCGATGACAGACTGCGCCGGCATGGACACTGACCAGTCGACGTTGTGTCAAATTTATGCTGTGGGGGATGCGTCCAGGCAGTCGCTGGACAAGACGCCTGTCGCCGACCACCCATCTTTCGTACCTGTTGTCCTGCTTCTGACGTTAGCTATTTATGACACTCCCGTAGTGTATACAGCCAAACCTCCTTTGCTCATTACCTTGGCGAGGCCAACGGCACCGCCTATCGCTATCCGCCATTGCTGTTTCCGTATTTAACACTCCAGACTGCCTAGATCGCCATCGCCTTGTCGGGTTCGACAAGGCGATGCTTCCCATCGCATTCTGGAGCTGCCATGTCAATCCCGTACACCGTGCATACGCATGCACGCGTCGTCCGCCTTCACCCATTCATGAAGACGGCGTTAACTCTCGCCCTTACTGTTCCGCTGCTGGCCTTCGTTCATGATGCGCGCGCGGCCCCCCAGCCAGTCACCTTCACCGAGGCGCTGCAGCAGGCTGTCGCCCGCTCGCGCCAACTTCATGCGCAGGACCAGGCAACTGTCGCCGCACACGAAATGGCGGTAGCTGTGGCGCAGCGCCCCGATCCCACTCTCAAGGTCGGCATCGATAATGTGCCCTTAAGTGGCACCGATCGCTTTAGTTTGAGCGGGGATTTTATGACGATGCGGCGCATCGGCATTTCGCAGGAATTGACACGCGCCGATAAATTGCGCTGGCGTTCAGCTCGCGTTGAGCGCGAAGCCGACAAGGCGCAGGCGCAAAAAAATGCCGTGCTCGCCACGATTCAACGTGATACGGCGATCTCCTGGCTCAACGTCTACTACACACGAAAAATGTCAGTTGTACTAACAGAGCAAGTGGCCTTTGCTCGCCAGGAAATAGACGCTGCTGCTGCCGCCTACCGGGGTGGGCGTGGTAGCCAGGCCGAGGTGCTGGCAGCGCGTTCCGCCTTGCTAACCATCGAGGACCGAGTCAGCCAGGTGGAACGTGACCTCAATACGGCAAAAAACATGCTGGCGCGTTGGACCGGCAGCAGCGGCGAGCTTGCCGAGGCTGGCATGCCCGACCTGGGCACCATCCCTCTGGACCCGGTTGTTCTCGACACAGAACTGGTGCACCGCCCGCAGGTCATGGTGTTGAATCGGCAGGAAGAAGTCGCCCAGGCGGACGTCAATCTGGCGCAAGCGAACCGACGCCCGGACTGGAGTATCGAGTTCGCCTTCCAGCAGCGCGGTGCGGCCTATTCAAACATGGTCTCCATCGGCCTGTCCCTGCCATTGCAGTGGGATCGCAAGAACCGGCAGGATCGCGAGCTAAGCTCCAAACTCGCCTTGGTCGAACAGGCCAGGAGCGAACGCGACGAACTGCTGCGAGAAGATGCCGCAAACATCCGAGCCTTGCTCATCGAATGGAGGAGTGGCCAAGAACGTAGCGAGCGCTACGCGCTCCAGCTATTGCCACTTGCCGACGAGCGAAGTCTGGCGGTCCTGGCCTCCTATCGTGGCGGTAAAGCCTCATTGGCCGAGGTGCTCGCTGCCAGGCGTAACAGTACTGACATGCACGTTCAGTTACTGCAGCTGCAGATGAATACAGCACAGTTTTGGGCACAGCTTCGCTTCCTCTTTCCCGACACCGCAATCGCGCAGATTTCCGCAGTACATAGCCAGCAGGAATTCAAATGAACAATAAGAAATTACTCGTCCTGGTACTTGTGGGATCCCTTGCAGCGGTCGGTTATGCCGGTTACCAGTTTGGTGTACGACAAGCACATGAGGCAGTATCTACAGGTGACGTCAAGGCGTCATCCGGCAACGCAGCAGTCGCCGGGAGTGCTGTCAACAAGAAACCATTATATTGGCATGACCCCATGGTACCGGGCCAGAAGTTTGACAAGCCTGGCAAGTCACCGTTCATGGATATGCCGCTGGTACCCGTCTATGCTGGGGGAGATGGTGAGGACAGTAATGTCACGATCAGCCCGCGGGTCCAGCAAAACCTGGGAGTGCGCACAGCGCTCGTCACCTCCGGAAGAATGTCGGCCGGCTTGGTTGCCGTCGGTAACGTCACCTATGACGAGCGCGACGTGGCACTGGTACAGGCGCGCAGCGGTGGATTTGTAGAGCGACTGTATGCGCGTGCCCTGCTCGATCCGGTGAAAAAGGGGCAACCCCTGGCTGACTTGTATGTGCCTGATTGGATCGCGGCACAAGAAGACTATCTGGCGAGTCGTCGTATGCAAGGCCATGAGACAGCATCTCTGGTCGACGCTGCCCGGCAGCGCATGCGACTAGTTGGCATGAGTGACGGGCAAATCCGACTCATCGAATCGAGTGGAAAGGTTCATCCACGCCTGACGGTTTCAGCGCCCATCAGCGGTGTGATCGCGGAGCTCGGCGCCCGCGAAGGAATGACCGTCTCCGCTGGTGCGCCCCTGTTTCGCATCAATGGACTTGCGACAGTATGGGTCAACGCGGAGGTTCCCGAAAGCGTGGCGGCCAAGGTTCGCCCTGGTGACGCCGTCGAAGCGCGGGTACAGGCGCTACCCGGAACTATTTTCAAGGGCAAGGTGGGTGCCATTTTGCCGGAAGTTAATGCCGCGACGCGAACCCTGAAAGCCCGTGTGGAGCTCTCTAACCCCAGCGCTCAGTTGTTGCCCGGTATGTTTGCTACGCTGACCTTCGCGTCAAACAGTGACACCGATGTTTTGCAGGTGCCATCGGAGGCAGTCATCCAGACGGGTACGCGCAACGTTGTCATGCTTGCCCAGGAGGGCGGCAAGTTTATGCCCGTCGATGTGGAGGTCGGCAGCGAAGGCAGTGGTCTCACCGAAATTCGCAAGGGCCTATCCGCTGGTCAGAAAGTGGTCGTCTCGGCGCAGTTCTTGATCGATTCCGAGGCCAGCCTGAAGGGAACCACGACACGCATGAGCGATACGCAGTCCCCTGACGCAGACAAGGCACCTCCGCGCCACCATGGGGTAGGCAAGGTCGAACAGATCGGCAAGGATGAAATCACCATCTCGCATGGCCCTATCACGTCACTGCAGTGGGGCGCGATGACGATGGGTTTCAAAGTGCCTTCCACGGGCTTGCCGCGCAATGTCGGCATAGGTGACCGAGTCGCCTTCGACGTCAGACAAGACGAAGATGGCAGCTTCGAGATCGTGGCTATTGCGCCAACCTCCGGTGTACCTAAAACCGAGAACAAACCCATGGCTGACATGAAGGCACACGCGGGAGCGGCGAAATGATAGCAAAACTGATCCGCTGGTCTATCAGCAACCGCTTTTTGGTCTTGTTGGCGACTGTTTTCATTACGGCCTGGGGCATATGGTCACTGGCGCGCACGCCGCTCGACGCCATTCCCGACCTGTCCGACGTGCAGGTTATTATCCGCACCAGCTATCCGGGGCAGGCGCCACAAATCGTTGAGAACCAGGTCACGTATTTACTGACCACCACTATGCTGTCGGTGCCGGGCGCCAAGACGGTGCGTGGATATTCGTTTTTCGGTGACTCCTTCGTCTACATTCTGTTTGAAGATGGTACCGATCCATACTGGGCGCGATCACGGGTGCTGGAATATCTGAACCAGGTGCAGTCACGCCTGCCACCGCAGGCAAAAACCGCGCTGGGACCAGATGCGACTGGCGTCGGCTGGGTCTATGAATATGCGCTGGTTGACCGTAGCGGCAAGACCGATTTGTCGCAATTACGCGCCTTGCAGGACTGGTTTCTCAAGTATGAGTTAAAGGCAGTGCCTAACGTCTCGGAAGTGGCCAGCATTGGCGGCATGGTGCGTCAGTACCAGATCGTGCTCGATCCAGACAAGATGCGCGCCTATAACATTCCGCATGGCAAAATCATTGATGCCGTGCAGAAGGCCAATCAGGAAACGGGGGGCTCCGTGCTGGAATTGGGCGAGGCCGAATACATGGTACGGGCCTCTGGTTATCTAAAGTCGCTTGATGACTTCCGGAAGATTCCGTTGATGACGTCTGATGCCGGCGTATCTGTGCGGCTGGGCGACGTCGCACGCATCCAGATCGGGCCGGAAATGCGGCGCGGGATTGCTGAATTGAATGGCGAGGGCGAAGTTGCTGGTGGCGTGATCATCATGCGTTCCGGGAAAAATGCGCTGGAAACCATCGATGCCGTCAAAGTCAAACTGGAAAAGCTAAAAGCGAGCTTGCCGCCCGGCGTCGAGATTGTCCCAACCTACGATAGGTCGAGCCTGATCAAGCGCGCCGTGAGCAACCTGAAAGAAAAGCTGATCGAGGAATTCATTGTCGTCGCTGTGGTCTGTGCGCTGTTCCTGTTTCACTTGCGCTCGGCGCTGGTGGCCATCATCACGCTGCCGATCGGCATCCTGATCGCTTTTATCATCATGTATTACCAGGGAGTCAACGCCAATATCATGTCGCTGGGCGGTATCGCCATTGCCGTCGGCGCGATGGTCGATGCCGCCGTGGTGATGATCGAGAATGCCCATAAGCATATTGAAGCCTGGAATCATGCCCATCCGGGTAAACAGCTGAAGGGCAATGCGCACTGGCGTGTCATTGGCGACGCTGCGGCTGAGGTCGGGCCTGCACTGTTCTTTTCGCTATTGATCATCGTTCTCTCGTTCATTCCCGTGTTCACCTTGGAAGCACAAGAGGGCCGTCTGTTTTCACCGCTGGCCTTTACCAAGACGTATGCGATGGCGGCGGCGGCTGGCCTGGCGGTGACGCTGATTCCCATTTTGATGGGCTATCTGATCCGCGGCCGCATTCCTGATGAGCAAAAGAATCCCCTCAATCGCTTCCTGATCGCGCTATATCGCCCCTTGCTTGATATCGTGCTGCGTTTCCCGAAGCTGACTTTGTTGGCGGCCGCACTGGTTGCGGCCATCACGATCTGGCCCATGAGTCGACTCGGCGGCGAATTTATGCCGCCACTCGATGAAGGCGATGTGCTGTACATGCCGTCGGCGTTGCCCGGTTTGTCAGCCGGCAAGGTCGCACAGTTGTTGCAGCAGACTGACCGGCTGATCAAGACGGTACCCGAGGTACAAAGCGTCTTCGGCAAAGCCGGTCGTGCCGAGAGTGCCACTGATCCGGCTCCGCTGGAAATGTTTGAAACCATGATCCAGTTCAAGCCGCGCGATCAGTGGCGTGCTGGCATGACGCCGGACAAGCTGGTGCAGGAGCTGGACCGCATCGTCAAGGTGCCGGGGCTGTCCAACATCTGGGTGCCGCCGATCCGCAACCGGATCGACATGCTGGCCACCGGTATAAAAAGCCCGGTCGGGGTAAAGGTCGCAGGCGTTAGCTTGCAGGAAATCGACCGCATTACAGGTGAAATAGAACGCGCAGTGAAGAAGGTGCCTGGTGTCTCCTCGGCGCTGGCCGAGCGCCTGAATGGCGGACGGTACATCGACGTCAACATCGATCGCGACGCGGCCGCCCGCTATGGCTTGAATATTGCGGACGTGCAAAGCGTGGTGTCGGCGGCGATCGGCGGTGACAATATCGGTGAAACTGTCGAAGGATTGCAGCGTTTCCCGATCAATGTACGTTATCCACGCGAGGTGCGCGACTCAGTCGAGAAGCTGCGTCAGTTGCCGGTGCTGACAGAGCGCGGTGCGCAAATCCGGCTGGGTGATGTCGCTGCGATCCGCATTGACGACGGACCACCGATGCTCAAGAGTGAAAATGCCCGACTGTCAGGCTGGGTGTATGTCGACATTCGCGATCGTGACTTGAGTTCGACTGTGTATGACATGAAGCAAGTCGTCGCCCGAGAAGTCAAATTGCCAGCGGGTTACTCCATTACATGGTCGGGGCAGTTCGAATATTTAGAGCGTGCCACCGAAAAACTCAAAATCGTCGTGCCAGCGACTTTGCTCATTATTTTCGTGCTGCTTTATCTGACCTTCAAGCGCTTCGATGAAGCGGCCTTGATCATGGCAACGCTGCCGTTTGCACTAGCCGGTGGTATCTGGTTGTTGTGGCTGCTTGACTATCACCTGTCGGTCGCCGGCGGCGTTGGCTTCATTGCGTTGGCGGGCGTCTCGGCCGAATTCGGCGTCATCATGCTGCTCTATTTGAAACATGCCTGGGACGAACGTTTGGCGAACGGTAACGCTAGTGAATCCGATCTGCTCGATGCAATTCGTGAAGGGGCGGTCTTGCGCGTACGCCCCAAGGCGATGACGGTAGCGGTCATTATCGCCGGCCTGGTGCCGATCATGCTGGGCACCGGTACCGGGTCGGAGGTCATGCAGCGCATCGCCGCGCCGATGGTGGGCGGCATGATCACCGCGCCGCTGTTGTCCATGTTTGTGGTCCCTGCGGTCTATCTGCTGCTACGTCGGTGTCAGATTCGCGCAGCTGGCCCCGCAATGGCAGAGGAGGCTTAGGCGTCATGAGACTGTTTGGCACATACCGTTCGACTAAGCATTTCGTGTATTTCGTGAGGTGTGCGGCTGTGTTGCTCGGTTTAATCTGGCTCAGCCATGTGCAGGCGCTTCCACTAAAAATTGACCTGCGCGCATCTGCGGCGATTGCGCAGCCGATGGCCATGACGAATTGCCAACCATGTGCCCTCTGCTTTATCGGACCACCTTTTGCCGTACATAAAGCAGGCAGCGATTATCCAGATATCGCCTCTACCGCAGCGATGGTGCGTTTTGGTTTACAAACGGATAGCGGTGAATTTATTTCTGATATTTCAGAAATTCCCTTAGTTGCGCTGCGGCTTTTGTATTGTCGATGGTTGAAATAGCCCCGTGGCAATGGAGACGAAGACGCATACATCAAATTAGTTTATCGAGGAGCATATCATGAAAAAATTACTACTTACGCTGCTCTGTATCAGCACCCTTATCGCTGCATTTCCCGCCTTCGCCGGTCCCGACTGGCAACTGATTGAACAAGGGCGCAAGGCCAAACAGGCGCAAATGATGCGAGAGGCCAATAAAGCCCCGCAAGCTGGAATGGATCACCAGATGGCCCCAAAAACGGATCATCAAATGGATCCGAAAATGCACGAAAAAATGGATCAAATGATGAAGGATTGTCAGGAAATGATGAAGAAGAAGTAAAGCGATTTTGAAGGCTGGATGCGATCGCTCCTGATGGTTTATATCGTCAGGAGTGGTCGCCACCATCCAGGTTGTGATCAATCGTTTTTTGTTGTACCAACGCACCCTAACCAATGAAGGAAATTGCTATGAAACTTACCGCAACCGCATTTCTTATTCTTACTTTGTCCGCATACAGTCTGGCCATGGCTCAGTCTGATGGCGTAAGCAATATGGATGTGAAAGACATGAATGTGAAGAACATGCCGATGGAAAAAATGAGTTCTGATTCCTCTGCCAAAACCATCACTCACAAGGCGACAGGTACGGTGAAGGCAGTCGATGCGATGAAGGGCACGGTGACGCTGGCACATGGCCCAGTCAAAACCTTGAATTGGCCGGCAATGACGATGACTTTTTTTGTGAAGGACAAGATGCTCTTCGATAAACTCGCCGTTGACAAGAAAGTGTCCATCGATTTTACCAAGCAGGATAAGGATTATGTCGTTACCTCCGTGAAGTAACTGGCGCAATGGGCGGGTTGCCGAGCTAGCACACGCCAAACAGGCGCTTTACGAGCAACATGCGCTCGGCCGTCGGCAAGATCAAAAGATCGAGCAGCTTCATGCGGGGCAGCTGCATGCCGGAGACCTGGAACGACAACTTGCCGCCAAAGTGACTGAAAATGAGGTATTGCTGGGGCAGGTGGCAGAATTGGAAAAGGAGGTGGGGGGACAGAAAACCTGATTCCGTGAACTTGAATTGTCCTTGGTCGAAGCTAACGCTAGAGCAGAAGCGAGCCAATGCATCAGTGAGGAGTTGCGGGGTTATCTACAGTCACTGGACCGACCACCTGCCTAAGAGAAGAGCTAGGGACTGGTCTGGACAGCCGGCCGCCAGTCAAAATGAAGAGACATCGCCACAAAAATCAGAATTTAAATTCCTTAAAAACAGAGACTTAGATCAAGTTTTGCGGATTTTTAGTGGAATCCGGGCCGACCCTCAACTGTAAGCGTAAAGCCAGCGCCGTCTTTACCTTGACTACTCCTGCCAGCATGATTTGAGGTTGAGACACAAATCGATTGTGTCCACAAACTCGATTATGGACACAATAATTCAACCAGTCGCAAGACCCTCAAAACGTGGCAGCTACCGGCGCCACTCCGATGAATTCAAGCGGGCCGTCGTCGCCCAGTCGCTGCTGCCTGACGCATCCGTTTCGCGCATCGCCCGCCAGCACAACCTCAACGCCAATCAGGTATTCGCTTGGCGTAAACTGTTCGGAGAAGGCCAGCAGGAATCTGGCAATAATGTCTGCACACTGCTGCCGGTGACGGTGGTGGCGTCGGTCATGGCACAGCCCGTGGCCGAGCAGGCACCAGCGTGCGGCGGCATCATCGAACTGACCGTTGGCAAAGCGCGGCTGCGGCTGGAAGGCGCCGTTGACACTGCCGTGCTGCACCTGGTGTTGCAGCGGCTGCTGCCATGATCGGCCTGCCGGCCCACACCCGGATCTGGATCGTCGCTGGCATCACCGACATGCGCTGCGGCTTCAACGGCCTGGCGGCCAAGATAGAGACGACGCTGCAGGCCGATCCATTCAACGGCCATGTGTTTGTATTTCGTGGCCGGCGCGGCGACATCATCAAACTGCTGTGGTGGACTGGCGACGGCCTGTGCCTGCTGGCCAAGCGGCTTGAGCGGGGCCGTTTCATCTGGCCGCAGGCCAGCAGCGGCACGGTCACGCTGACGCAGGCCCAACTGTCGATGCTGCTCGAAGGCATCGACTGGCGCCAGCCAGTACGCACCTGGCAACCATCGTCGGGCTTGTAAACGTCGGCGCCCTCGCGTAAACTTGGCCCATGCTCAATTCAGCCGATCTGCCCAACGACATCGATGCCCTCAAGGCATTGCTGCTGGCGGCCGAGCAGACGCTGCGTGAGCGCGACACCGTCATCGCCGCGCACGACGAGCTGGTGTCAGGACTGCGCGCGCAACTGACGACGACCGAGGTCGAGATCGAGCATCTGAAGCTGATGATTGCCAAGCTGCGTCGCATGCAGTTCGGTCGCAAATCCGAGAAGCTGGACCACCAGATCGAACAGCTGGAACTACAACTGGAAGACCTGCAAGCGACCGAGGGTGAGGCCGAGCGTGAGCGGCCGCCGGCAGACAAGGCACCGCGCACCAAGTCGGCGCGCAAACCGCTGCCGGAGCACCTGGCGCGCGACGAGCGCGTGTATCAACCGCAGGCCGAGGCTTGCCCGGCCTGCGGTGGCGGGCTGCGCAAGTTGGGTGAGGACGTCGCCGAGCAACTGGAGTTCGTGCCGGCCAGCTTCCGCGTGATCCGTCATGTACGTCCGAAGCTGGCGTGCAAGTGCTGCGACACCATCGTGCAGGCACCGGCGCCAAGCCGGCCGATCGCGCGCGGCATTGCCGGACCGGGGCTGCTGGCCCATATCCTGGTGGCCAAGTTCGCTGACCATCTGCCGCTATACCGGCAGTCGGTGATCTATGCCCGCGAAGGCGTCGAACTGGAACGTGCGCTGCTGGCGAACTGGGTCGGGGCGGCCAGCGCGCTGCTGCGCCCGCTGGTCGAGGCGATCCGGCGCCATGTGCTCGCTGGCGCCAAGCTGCACGCCGACGACACCCCGATTCCGGTCCTGGCGCCCGGCAATGGCAAGACGAAAACAGCGCGGCTGTGGACCTACGTGCGTGACGATAGCGCGTCGGGCGACACCACGCCAGCAGCGGTCTGGTTCGCCTACACGCCGGACCGCAAGGGTATCCATCCGCAAACCCACCTGGCCAGCTTCAGCGGCGTGCTGCAGGCTGACGCCTATGCCGGCTTCAATGCGCTGTACGTCGACGGCACCATCCAGGAGGCGGCATGCTGGGCGCACGCACGGCGAAAATTCTACGACCTGCACGCGGCCAGGTCATCTGCCATCACGACCGAGGCTCTACGACGCATCGCCGAACTGTATGTGATCGAAGCCGAGATACGCGGCAAGCCGCCGCACGAACGACAACTGGCGCGCCAGCAACGATCACGACCATTGCTCGACGAGCTTAATGGCTGGCTACGCGCCACGCTTGAAAAGCTGTCGCGCAAGTCGGACACGGCGGCGGCAATCCAGTACGCGCTGAACCTATGGCCGGCGTTACTGCGTTACTGCGACGACGGCATCATTGAGATCGACAACTCGGCCGCCGAGCGGGCGTTGCGCGGTGTCGCCATCGGCCGCCGCAATTACCTGTTCGCAGGTGCCGACAGCGGCGGCGAGCGTGCTGCCGCGATCTACTCGCTGATCGGCACGGCCAAGCTCAACGGTGTTGACCCCGAGGCCTGGCTGCGCCATGTGCTGACCAACATCGCCGATCATCCGGTCAATCAGGTCGACGACTTCCTGCCTTGGAACTGCGCCGCGCAGCTCCCTTCGGCTTAAACAACACGCCGCTTCCCAGCGGTGTGATGCCATCATCTAGCAAATCAACGCCAGGCTCAAGACGGCGCAGGCTTTACGCTTACCCTCAACTGGCCGACGGCAGAAGCATCCGATTGTTCAATGTAATCGACGACTACAACCGTGAGGGACTCGGCATCGAGGTCGATTTCTCCTTGCCATCCGAACGCGTCATCCGCTCCCTCGACAGGATCATCGAATGGCGTGGCAAACCCCAGGTCATTCGCTGCGATAACGGCCCCGAGTACATCAGCGCCGTGACGCTGGCCTGGGCCACCAAACGCGGCATTCGCATCGACTTCATCCAGCCTGAACAGCCGCAGCAGAATGCTAATGTCGAGCGCTATAACCGCACGGTGCGCTACGACTGGTTGGCCCATCACATGTTTGAAACGCTCGATGAGATCCAGGATTTTGTAACCCGCTGGCTGTGGACTTACAATCACGACCGGCCCAACATGGCACTTGGCGGCATTACACCAAAACAGAAGCTTGCCATGGCCGCTTAACCTCTATTTTTTGAGCGCTCTAAAAACAGGGCTAGCGTGCAAGGCGCGCGCGATCACGTCGGCGCAGCGACTGCCGCGTCAGGCTGTTTGCCCTTCGTCTTTACATCGCCATAGGCCAACAGGCGCAGCGCATTGATGACGACAAGCAAAGTCGACCCTTCGTGAAACAACACCGCCGTACCAATGTTCAAGCCGAAGATCGTCGCGGGGATCAGAACGGCCACCACTCCAAGACTAACCCACAGATTCTGTTTGATGATCCGGCTCGTGCTGCGCGACAGGCCTACTGCGAATGGCAGTTGGGCCAGGTCATCAGCCATTAAGGCTACATCGGCCGTCTCCAGGGCCACATCCGAGCCCGCGGCGCCCATTGCGATACCGACGGTGGCGTTCGCCATAGCCGGCGCATCGTTGACGCCATCTCCGACCATTGCAACCTTCCCATGTTTGGCCCGCAGATATTTGATAGCCTCGACTTTTTGCTCAGGCATCAGGTCGCCCCTGGCCTCGGTCAGTCCGACTGTCATAGCGACGGCGTCAGCCACCTGTTGGTTGTCGCCAGAAATCATGATCAGACGTTCGATACCAAGCTCGCGCAGTTCCGCCATCACTTGCGCGGCGACAGGACGTGGCGTATCCATGACGCCAACCACGCCGAGGAATCGAGCCCCCTTTCGCACAATCATGGTCGTGCGGCCACCTGCTACCAGCTTGTTGTTCTCCTGGTCGATGCCGGCCGGCATCGCCGAGTTGACCATCTCAGAAAACCAAACTGGTTTGCCAATATGGACGAGCTCCCCATCGACGCTCGCCTGAACACCGCGCCCGGTAATGCTTTTGACGTCTGCGACGTTCAAGGTGGGAGCGTTCGCGCCGAGGCGCTCCCGAGCGCCGGCCACGACAGCCGACGCCAGCGGATGGTCGCTGTGTTCTTCGACCGCAAGTGTTACAGCCAACAGTTCCTCTTCGGTCACCCCTTCGGCAGGGATCGCATCGGTCAGCTTGGGCTTGCCCTCAGTGAGCGTACCGGTCTTGTCGAAAGCAATCGAGGTCAGCGTTCCCAAGTTTTCCAACGGGCCGCCGCCTTTGATCAGCACCCCTCCCCGTGCAGCGCGTGCGATCCCACTCAGCACCGCACTGGGTACTGAAATCGCCAACGCGCACGGGCTGGCGGCGACGAGAACCGCCATCGCCCTGTAAAAACTGTCGGCGAAGGTTTCATCGACTACCACCCATGCAAACAGCAGCAGTGCGACTAGTCCCAACACTGTCGGCACGAAAATGCGCTCGAAACGTTCGGTGAAATGCTGGGTTGGCGAGCGCTGCGCCTCGGCTTCCGTTACCATTTTCACCACGCGCGCCATAGTCGATTGGTCGGCACGGCGCGCGACCATCACTTCAATCGCACCGCTGCCGTTGATGGTTCCAGCAAATACGCGATTTTCCGGCCGTACTTTGTCAAAAGCGGCCACCACCTCGCTTGGATTTGCTGCAGGTTGTTTATCGACCGGTACACTTTCCCCCGTCACAGGCGCCTGGTTGACGCTCGTGGTGCCGACCGCGACGACGCCGTCGGCGGGAAGGCGCTCGTTCGGGCGCACGAGCACGATGTCGCCCAACCGCAGTTCACCGACAGGCACCTGCACAACGTTACCATTTTTGCGCACATTGGCCGTCTCCGGCGCCAGCTGCGCGAGCGCCTCGATGGCGCGGCGCGCGCGTCCCATCGCGTAGTGCTCAAGTGAGTGCCCCAAACTGAACAGGAACAACAGCAGCGAGCCTTCGGCCCATTTGCCCAGCGCTGCGGCGCCCACTGCCGCCACCAGCATCAGCGTGTCGATTTCAAAGCGGCGTGCACGTAAATTTTCGATCGCTTCCCTGATGGTGAAATAGCCTCCGAAGCAATAGGCGACAAGATAACAGGCGGTTGCCAGCCAGTCCGGGCCAAATTCCATGCGTGCGACGAGCCACCCTGCCGCCAACATGAAGCCCGCCAGGATGGCGAAGATAAGCTCGGATCTCTCACCGAACGGTCCCCCCTGGCCGTGGTCGTGCCCGGCGTGGCTATCTGCCGCCTCGCCGTGCGGATGCTTGTAATGCGCATGCTCTTCGTGGGCGTGCTCCTCATGCGCGCGTTCGTCGCCAGCATGTTTTTCATGGATGGGCGCCTGCTCGGCCTTCTGCTCAGGCGTGTCCGGTGGCGTCGGCACTGAAGCTGGTGCCGACTCCGCAATGCCCCGCTCCGGTAGCTTTGCCCCCGCAGCACTGGTGGCAATTCGCTCGAGCGCATGCGTATCGCTGGCGCCGACCGAAATTAAGGGCGGCGCGGCAGCTCCCAGTCTGGACACCTTTTCGATCAACGTATTTTCAGCCACTACTGTGCGATCAAATTCAATCCGGATCGCGCCGAACGGCGAAACATCCGCCTCGAGGACTCCCGGAATACGCCGTAGGGTGTCGGCAAAGGTTTGAGCGGAACGCGCATGCAACGGCACGCTTGCCCGCATAAACAGATGGGCATATTTCGACGTAATCTGTGCCCCGGTCGAATCGACCAGGTCGCGTACCCTCGACAGTGTGATAACAGCTGGGTCGAAATGGATACACAACATTGGAGCTGGCGAATCCGTGTAGACCAAGTGCGCGTCGTCAATGCCCGGTCGTCCCGCCAGTATCGTCATTAACCGGGCAACGCATCGATCGCTTGCGTCTAGCACATCCGGTAGTATCAGCGGAAGGTCGATGCGGGTTTTCGAATGGTTCGTCATCATGGTTGTGCATTCTTTAAAGTGTGGTCAGTTATCCGCATTTGCGAAAATTGATAATCAAAAAACAATGTTCTTAAAAGCGCTCGACGTGTTGTATTAGGTTGTCATCAATCCGATGTGCTCACCGTGCACCTGCGAACAGACATTTCCCGGCTTACAGTGCAATCTCGATTCTCCGAATTCCTTCCTGGGGAAAAATCACATGGCAAAAAAAAAATGCAAATGTTCCTAGTCCTACCTCCGACGACGCCGCACGTGCAGAGAGCGAAATCGATGTAGAGACAACGGGCAGCATGAATGTCGATTCCGATGTAGAGCATGTTGACAGCAATGCAGCGCCGGCGATTGGCAGTGTTAAAGGCCCTGACCCTGCCACATACCGCGTCGATATAGAACACGGTGGCGAAGCCAACGCAGGCGATGTGGAACGAGGACCCGCGTGATCAACCTTGCCCAGCCAGTGTTTCTTTTTTCTCAAATCAGCATATCGACTGTGAACAGGACGATAAATCCGACGAAAAACATCGCCGTCTGAAAAGGGGTCTCTGGCACTTCATGAGCCTCAACCAACAATTCCTCCGTTACTAAATACAGCAAGGCGGCCACGCCGAAAGCGAGCAATGCATCAAGCGCCGCCGGCGCGAGCTGCGTGAGCGCAATCGCGCCCGCGCTTGCGCCAACCAGCAGCAAGCCGCCAAGTATCAAAACTGTCCACACAATCCTCCCGCGCGAGGCTGCATTTGCGGTAAGCGAGGTAGCGCACGCTAAACCCAGGAAGAAAACCTCCATGACCATCGCAATCGTCAACAGCAAACCTTGCTTCTGGCCGGCGGCGAAGCCGAGGCCAATAAGGAGGCCATCGAGCGCGATGTCGATCCCCATCGCAATGACCAGACTCGATGATGTTTTGTCGGCGGTAGCGCCTTCTGCCGATTCGCCATCGGCAAAGTGCTTCACTAGCATCATGGTGGCGACACCCAGCGAAAAACCCACGATAGTCCATATCGGCATGCGTCGGTGAATCAGGTCAGGTAGCAACTCGGTCGCCAAGACACAGAAAATCACGCCAGCCGCAAAATGCTGAACCCCACTACGAATCGCAGCAGTGGGGGTCCTAATAAACGCAATCAATCCACCGAAAACTACGGAAATTGCTGGAAAGACGGCGAAGGACAATACCGCGAATACGGTGCCTATATTAGACAAAATGACTCCGCACATTAATTTTCTGACACTTTATTCTTTTCCATAATTCTTTGGCGTTCGTGAGGCGATCATTTTGATGTCCGAACCGCCGATATCCCGCCCCCCGCGAGCAAACGGAGGCAAGCGCCCGGCTAATGACGGGAGCGCTTTCGCTTTCGGGGTTGTGCCTCCGCATGCCTTTTTTTTTCTGATCGGATTTCTTGGTCCTGCTTGACCAATGCAGCCATAAAACGAATCCCGCAACGAGTAAAAACGTCAGCACCGAGGTGCCGATCACGGTCCACGTGACCTCATCATGAATGTCCTTCGCCTGTACAACGGCGATACTTTCACTATTTTTTTTCGGAGATGCCGTGCGGCTGTCATCCATCATTTGAAACCCTCATTCACTGAAATAAAGATGTTAATGGTTGGGATTCGATGAAAATTTGATGTTTTTTTTAAATTTTTCTGTCTTTTAGTTTGATCTGCTCAGCAACCACCGTATGTCCGGGGTCCAATAGGAGACAGAGTCATAGACAAAAAATACAAGTAAAATTAATAGAATGGCTTTCATGGAACAATCTCTCAAAAAGATTATTATTATTTTTAAGTAACTCATTTAATTTCCTCGTACTTTCCTGTTGAAAATTTCATCAACAGCAATAATTTGCTCGCGTATTGCAAGCCGACGCTCTGAAATTCGATCCACCTGGGCGTTGAAACATCCAGGTGGAAAACCGAATAAACAAAAGCTCGGTAGCAAAAAATCAAGCTGGAATGGGATCCTTTTTGTGGATGCCGACCGGTTCTGCATCGTCGTCCTTGCCATGCGCCAAGCGATACAGCAGCGGCAACACCAGTAAAGTGAGCAGTGTCGAGGAAATAATCCCTCCGATAACGACTGTCGCCAGTGGCTGCTGCACCTCGGCGCCGGTGCCGGTTGCGATCGCCATTGGAATGAATCCCAGCGAGGCCACCAGCGCGGTCATCAACACCGGCCGCAGGCGTGTCAGTGCCCCCGTCGTGATCGCCTGATCAAGGGACATACCCTCCTCGCGCAGCGTACGGATGAAGGAAATCATCACCAAGCCGTTGAGTACCGCGACTCCCGACAAGGCGATGAAGCCCACCGCAGCGGAAATCGACAGCGGGATATCGCGCAGCCAGAGCGCCAGGATGCCACCCGTCAAGGCAAATGGAATTCCAGTAAACACGATCAATCCATCCTTTGCGTTGTTAAACATCACAAATAGCAAGGTAAAGACCAGGAACAGTGCAAGCGGCACTACCAGCTGCAGTCGCTGGGTGGCCGATTGTAATTGTTCGAAGGTACCGCCCCACGTCATCCAATAGCCTGGCGGGATTTTGACTTCTCTCTGTATCAGCTGTTCGGCTTCAGGAACAAAGGTGCCGATGTCTCGTCCGCGCACGTTGGCACTGACGACGATGCGCCGCTTGCCGTTTTCCCGGCTGATCTGGTTGGGTCCGGGTGCAAAATCGAGTGTTGCCACTTCGGCCAAAGGAATAAAGCTTACTTCCCCTGGAACGCCATCCTTGCCTGCGGCGCGGGCAAGTGGGATGGGCAAGCGCTTGAGTGCTTCCAGATCGGTGCGCAGGTTTTCCGGCAGGCGCACGATGATATCGAAACGGCGATCGCCCTCGAATACGGTTCCGGCGTTGCGTCCCCCTGTGGCGATGGCCAGGGCCTCTTGTACCGCGCCGACATTGAGGCCATAACGCGCCGTCTTTTCTCTGTCGATATTTACTGTCAGCATCGGTAATCCCGACGTTTGCTCGGTCTTGACCTCCGCCGCGCCGGGAATGCGGCCGATCACCGCGGCGATTTGTGCTGCGGTGGCGTTTAGCACGTCCATGTCGTCGCCGTAAATTTTCACTGCGACGTCACTGCGCACGCCGGAAATGAGTTCATTGAAGCGCAGTTGGATTGGCTGTGAAAACTCATAGCTGTTACCGGCGTACGTTGCTGCCTCGGCCTGCACTGCGGCCAGCACCTCGGCCCGTGTTTTCTTCGGGGCAGGCCAGTCTTTTTCAGGCTTGAGCATCACATAACCATCCGAAATATTCGGCGGCATGGGATCGGAGGCGATTTCCGCAGTACCAGTACGAGCAAACACGCGATCGATCTCTGGAAACTTGGCTTTCAAGCCGGCTTCGAGCTTTTTCTGCATGTCGAGCGATTGTGTCAGGCTGGTGCCTGGAATACGCAGCGATTGGATGGCAAAATCGCCCTCATTGAGATTCGGTACAAACTCGCTGCCCATTCGGCTTGCGAGAGCGCCCGAAAGGATAATGAGTACGACAGAGGCCGTTACCACGACTGCCTTGTTAAGCATGACCTTCGCCAACAGCGGGGTATAGATTCGCTTGGCGTACTCCATCAGACGGTTTTCTTTTTCAGCCACATGCTTGCCGATGAACAGGGCAACAGCAGCCGGAATGAATGTCAGGGACAGGATCATCGCACCCAGCAGAGCGGCAACTACCGTAAACGCCATCGGATGAAACATTTTCCCTTCCACGCCAGTGAGCGCAAAGATGGGGATGTAGACGATCATGATGATGAGTTGGCCGAACAACAAAGGACGGCGCGCTTCTTTCGCCGCCGCGAATACCTCATGAAAGCGCTCCGAGCGGGTCAGTGCACGCTGGTGGTGTGCTTGGGCATGCGCAAGCCGGCGTACGCAGTTTTCGACGATCACAACGGCGCCATCGATAATGATGCCGAAATCCAGGGCGCCAAGGCTCATCAGATTTGCGCTGACCTTATAGGTAACCATCCCGGTAAAGGTGAAAAGCATGGCCAGCGGAATGACCATCGCGGTGATCAGTGCGGCCCGAATATTGCCGAGGAAAAGGAACAGCACGGCAATTACCAGTACCGCGCCTTCGAGCAAGTTTTTCTTGACGGTATTGATTGCTTTATCCACCAAGACAGTACGGTCGTAGACCGTCACCGCCTTGACGCCAGCGGGCAAGGTACGATTAATTTCCTCCATTTTTTTATCGACCGCCTGCGACACAATGCGGCTATTCTGGCCTATGAGCATGAATACGGTACCGAGTACGACTTCGCGGCCGTTGTCGGTTGCCGCGCCGGTGCGCAGCTCACGACCCACTTCAACTTCAGCGACGTCGCGGATGCGGATCGGCACGCCCTGTACTGTGTTGAGAATGACATTGCGCATATCGTCGAGCGACTTGACTTGGCCCGGCGCGCGTATCAGGAATTGCTCGCCGCGTTTTTCGATATAGCCGGCGCCGACGTTATTGTTGTTGCTGTCGAGCGCGGTGACGATGTCCTGGAAAGTCAGACCATAAGAGGACAATTTTGTTGGATTCGGGGTGACGTGGTATTCCTTCGCGTAACCGCCGATCGAGTTAATTTCCGTAACACCTGTCACATTGCGCAATTGCGGCTTGATGATCCAATCCTGGATCTCGCGCAAATCGGTCGGCGTGTAGGGCTGGCCATCCGTTTTTTTTGCATTTGGCTCGCTTTCCACCGTCCACAGGTAGATTTCGCCCAGGCCTGTAGAAATAGGACCGAGCACTGGCGATACGCCTTGAGGCAGGCGCTCGCGCGCTTCCTGCAGCCGCTGGTTAACCAGTTGCCGCGCGAAGTAAATATCCGTGCCGTCCTTGAAGATCACGGTGATTTGCGACAGGCCGTAACGTGACAGGGAGCGTGTCTGGTCGAGGTCGGGTAAGCCGGCCATCACTGTTTCAATAGGAAACGTCACGCGTTGTTCGACTTCGAGCGGTGAGTAGCCCGCTGCCGACGTATTGATTTGCACCTGGACGTTGGTGATATCCGGCACCGCGTCGATGGGCAGTTTTTGGTAGCTGAATATACCAACGCCCATCATTGCAATAACGGCAAGCATCACCAACCATCGGTGTTCAATGGAAAAACGGATTATGCGTTCAAACATGAGTTCTCTCCGGCTTAATGTGCATGTTCGGCGCTGTCTTTGCCCTGCTCCGCCTTGAGGACGAAGCTACCTTTTGCCGCATAGACCGTACCGGCGACAAGGCCTTTGACGATCTCGGTATATTTACCGTCGCTGCGGCCGGTTTCCACTGGCTGGGCAAAGAAGCCACCCTCGATACCGATGTACACAGCAGGACTTTCGCCCACCGTCTGGATCGCCTCGCTCGACACTGCCACTGCAACATCGCGCTCATCGGACGTGAGTTCGACGTTCACGAACAGGCCCGGGCGCCATGCCAGCTTCGGATTGGCCAGGGTAACGCGTGCTTTGGCGGTGCGGGTTTGTTCGCCCAGCAGCGATCCAACGTATGACACGACGCCGCTTGCCTCGGAATCCATGGAGGTCGCTTTCACGATGGCTTTCGTGCCGACTCGCACAGCGCCAATATCCTTGGCCGGGACAATGATCTCGGCCCAGACGGTGGACAGGTCGGCGATGGTAAACACCATCGCTTCCGCCGTGACGGACTCGCCCAGGGTAATGTGCTTTTCCACAATAGCGCCGTCGAACGGGGCGCGCAGTTCAAAACGGCTCAATGCGCCCGAAGTTCCGGTGGAGGCACCGATGGCGGCGATTTTTTGCGTCGCATTTTGTGAAGCGATTTCGGCCTCGCGCAGGCTCTGCTGAGCTTGCAGATAATCTTGCTCGGCAGAGATCTTGTCTTCCCAGAGCTTCTTCTCGCGCTCATACGTCAGTTTCGCCAAGGCCAGGCGCTTCTGGGCGCCAAGTGACTCGCTACGCATTTCCGACAGTACCGTGCTGGCGATGACCGCCAAAACTTGTCCCTTTTTGACCTGCTGTCCCAACTCGACCGCGACACTTTCGACGACCCCTTGCAGCCGCGGCACGACGTGCGCGGTACGGTCTTCATTAAACCGTATTTCGCCGGCCAGTTGAAACACACTGTTGATCTTGGCCCCGCCGGCGGTCGCCATGACCACACCGGCGGTTTTGATTTGGGCCGCGCTCAGCTCGATTTTGCCTTCCTCGCTCTGGATCTTGATCTGAATCGCCGCGCCACCCTTGCGCACGGTAATGAACGCGTCGAAGATATGTGGCTCGGCGATGCTGCCTTTGGCGAGCAGGCTGTCCTTGTCGACGGCAAAGTCGAAGTTCAGCGTTTGTCCGTCGGCGCGTTTGATTTGTTCGGTCGCAGTGGCCGAAGCCGGGGCGATTTGTTTGCCGTTCTCGTACAGCCAGAGGCGATGGCGGGCCTCGCCGTTTTCTTCGGCAAGGACCACTTCAACCGACGTGGCTCCCTGAACAAATAACTTGCCACCGTGTGCTCCTTTTTTTGTCGAGCCGGATCCGGAACCGCCTTTGGCGTCGGCACTCTCGGACGTTTCGGCCTCCTTGGATTCTTCCTTGTTGTCGGATTTCCCGGTAAATAAAATAGCGATCAGCAAGGCTATGCCGACGACCAGAACGCCGATAATCGCGCCTATTGTTTTCTTTTCAATGTTCGGTGTTTTCATTTTGCTTCCTGATAGGAGATCGCAGGTGCGATCAATGCGCCGTTCGATTCAACGCGGCCGAGAATGCGGTCAATGTCTGAAGCGGCCCGATGCGATTCGGCGAGCGCTCGTACATATTGGGTTTTGGCCTGGAACAGCGTGCGTTGGGCATCGAGTACGTCGAGAAATCCGAACTTGCCCAACTCAAACCCCTTGGATGCCGCTTCATACGCGCTGAGCGCGCCCGGCAAAATTTCGGTACGTAAAATCCCCAATTCGGACTGGGCGGCTTCGAGGCGTGCCGATGCTTCGCCAACTTCCATTGTCAACCTGTTCTCCACCACTTTCAGTTCGTCCTTTGCCTTGTCGGCACGGCGCAATGCGGCAAGGACATTGCCTTGATTGCGGTCAAAGAACGGGAGGGGGATCGACAGACCCAGGATGGTGCGGCGTGGCCCTGCTTGACCGAGTTGTTCATCGCGCTGCGTGCCGACAATCACATTCAAGTCGGGTACCCGGCGGCTGCGTTCGACTTTGGCCAGTGCGATCTGGCGATCGATTTCGAGCCGTGCCCGCAGCGTTTGGGGTGCGCCTGGCAGGCGTGTCAGCAATTCGTTCGATGTCGGAATGGCAGTAGATGACATATCAAGCGCCACCACAGAATAGAACTGCGGTGTTTGGATGCCCCAGGTTGCCGCAAGGCGCCGCTTGGAAAGCGTTAACTCGTTAGTTGCCTGATTGAGTTCAATTTTACTGCTTGCTCCCGCGACGCGCGCCCGCGTTTCTTCTACCGGAGACACTTTCCCGGCGATGACACGTCTTGCGGCGGCATCGCTGACGCGCTGGGCGAGTTGTTGCGATTCTTGTGCAAGTTGGTAGCGCTCTTGCGCCGCCACGACATCGAAAAATGCCGTCACGACGTCTGCACGCAGCGACGTGCGGTAGCCAGCCAGATCAGCGGCAGCGATTTCGCTTCCGACATCGGCAGCGACGATGCGTGCAGCACGTTTGCCGCCCAGTTCCAAGGGCTGGCTAAACTGTACGGTTCTTGTCCGCTGTTCTTTCTGCAGACCCTCGGACAGGATAGAAAGTTCAGGATTGCGTCGTGCGCCGGCCTGGATACGCTCACCAGCGGCGATATCAATATCGCGCGCGGCGGCCCGTAATCCCGGGTTTCCCTCAAAGGCGAGCCTGATTGCCTCAGACAGAGTGAGAGGCGTAGAACCGACCTGAGCGGCTTCTGTAATAATAGTTGCAGATGGCGGATATACCGTTTGTGCAGTCGTCTGCAAGGGATATGCCAATGCCAGCGCAAGCCCCAGCGGCATTAAAAATGGTCGCATAAAATTCTCCAAAAAATGAATAGGAAGAATCCGGCGACGACACGCCTACGCGTATGCGTAACGATCTACAAGGTACTACAAAATGTGCAGATGTATAAGAACGAGTGTCGCCGGACTAGGCGGCGACATGCCACTGAGGGCGTTCGGGTAATTCGAGATAGGGAGGGGGAAGTACTGGTACCGACAAGGGCGCCGGATGATCTATTATCATGGGTTCGAGGAAGCTGGCAGTCCATGCCAACACGCCAACAGATCCATGAGTGCATGATGGGCAATCGAGGTGGACCGAAGTTTTTTTCGGCGTAGACGCATTTCCACAACAAACATCCTTCGATTTGCTGTGTTCATGCTGGTGATGTCCGAAATGCTGGCTGGCTTTACCGGTCTCATGCATGCAATAGGCGCTCGCAACTCCCCAGCTCATCTGGAGAGTAAAAGCGACAGCTATCATGTAAAGGAACCGTTTGACCATGCGAAGTATTATAGCGCATGAAATTACTTTGGAATGTTGCGCGTGTTTCCTTGATAAGTTCAGAGCGTCGCGCTGAGCAAAATTTCACAAACTGAAGTATCTCCATCGCTCCGTCGTCACCACCTTGTTGTCAGTTCCCTTGAGCTGGCCCGAGTAGCCGCCTTTATCTAGTTGCGTAGCGTCTGGTCGCTAAGTCCAAGCTCCTTGTCCATCGCCGAAATCGCTTGGCCTTCTGCCTCCACCGCGCTTGACGGCGAGCTCTTTGAACTCGAAGGTGTAGACACCCAGGACATCAATCCGAGGCATGGTGATTGGCGTTATTTCCAGATAGCCAATTTTTTGCAATGCAGCGACGCCTTTACACATGAGCACAACTGCCAGCACTGCAACCAGAGCCGAGCTGAACGCGAAAAACTGGCTAATCGGCAAACGCGCCGAAGAGCGCAATAGAATCACACCGATGGCAGCGAGGATTGCCGTGCCGGTCGCAAGGCCGGCGAGCACCCGTGCCCAAGCCAGCATCACCTTTGCGGACAAGAACACGGTCAAGGCCGACCTGGTCGCCAAGTAAGCCACCATGCGGCCCCTCACCGGGCAGCATGCGAGGGCCGCGAAGCCAGCGAGTGCCAGATCGTGCATACTTGTAGACAAGGCAAAAAATACTCTACGAAAGCATAGCATGACTTCATCATCGTCTTCTTCCAGTCACGGCACGCATCAGGGGGTCGTGTACGCCTTGCTGGCAGCGGCCCTCTTCGGCGCCAGTACGCCCTTTGCCAAAACGCTGGTGGGTCAGGTCGCCCCGTCATTTTGGCCGGGGTGCTGTATCTGGGCAGCGGACTGGGCCTGCTGGCCTGCTTCATGGTACGCGCGGTGCTCACCCGCAAAAATCAGGACAAGCCTGCCACGCTCACGGGAGCGGATCTACCCTGGCTCGCGGGGGCGATCGCCTTCGGCGGGATTGCGGGGCCGGTATTGCTGATGTTTGGCCTGACGCTCACGCCTGCCTCGTCGGCATCGCTACTGCTCAATATCGAGGGCGTGCTTACGGCGATGCTTGCCTGGTTCGTCTTCAAGGAAAACTTCGACCGCCGCATTTTCATCGGCATGCTGCTGATCGTCGCCGCCGGCATCCTGCTGTCTTGGGAGCAAGTGCCCAAGCTTGGCGTGCCTTGGGGCGCGATCGCCATTGTCGGCGCCTGCCTGTGCTGGGGCATCGACAATAACCTGACGCGCAAGGTGTCGGCCAGCGATGCTTTGCAGATTGCCGCCTTGAAGGGCCTGGTGGCCGGTTCCGTCAACCTGGCTATTGCCCTGGCCCTCGGTTATTCCTTGCCCAGCGTCAGCATTTCCCTGAGTGCCGGACTGGTTGGTTTTTGCGGCTATGGCTTGAGCCTGGTGATGTTCGTGCTGGCGTTGCGCCACCTGGGAACGGCCCGTACCGGCGCTTATTTCTCGGCAGCACCGTTTGTCGGGGCGGTCATCTCGCTGTTCATGCTGGGCGAGATACCAGGACTGCTTTTCTGGCTAGCCGCAGCACTGATGGCCGCGGGTATCTGGCTGCATTTGACGGAAAAGCACGATCACGATCACGAGCATGAACCGTTGTTCCACACGCATGCACACACCCATGACGCCCATCACCAGCATACGCATGACGACAGTTGGGATGGCAAGGAGCCGCATGTGCATGCGCATCAACATGTGCCGCTGCGCCATGCGCATCTCCATTACCCCGACATTCATCATCGGCACGATCATTCATGACTCTGGTCAAGGAGAAGGTTGCATGGGCTGAAATCGCGGATTCGCACAATCTCGTCGAGCTTACGGGTGTCGAGGGTGAATTCGTACTCTCCCAAATAGATGGAATGCTTGGAAGGACCAGCGATGATTGACGAGGCTGGAGCTAACGTCTGAAGGATTACGCCGCCTTTGCCGACGGCGTTCAAGCCGCCAGCGAACGTGCTGGCCATCCCCTCCCTGCTGGTCCATGCGGTTCCGACCATACCATTTTCAAGCCGATCAATGTTCTCACCTCGATATAGTTCCACTGACGGGCCGTTGTAGCGCGGGAGCCAAACCCATAACATATCCATTAGCAAAGCATCGTCATCTATAAGCTGCCGAATGTAGTGATGAGATACATGCCATTGTGTGTGGAAGTTATCGGCAATGGTGCGATCCTTCGGCGGGCAAATGATCAGTCTTTTGAACAGGGAGCGCCATTCGGTTCGGTGCAGCGCAACATCGGGGCTCTTCAAAATCGGCCCATACTCTTTTCCTTCCAGAATATGCCTCAAAAGCGGTGAGTGACTCATCTTGATTCCGGAAATTAATACAGTCCATTGTATCGGATAGGCGTCTCCCTGCGAGACACTGCAGTCGCAACGCGTCTCGTTTTTACATGTTTTGACCCAGTAGCAACGATCAAACCCGAGCAGTTGACTATCAGGTGCTCAGTGGATAGATCCGGCAATTAGGGGTCAGCTCACGAAACGGAAAAAATCGTACGCTAAGATTTTCCAGGCGCCAGATGTAATCTCCGATCAGGTTGATGTGCTCCCAGGAATAGGTACAAAACTCTGAAAAGCGCTTAAGGGGGAGTCTCAGAAAACGGAAAATAAAGCACGTTTAGCTCGGTCATGTGGTTTGCAGGTCAAGCGACAGACAAATTTGAGGTGGAAACGGAATGGCAAGAATGATCGGTCAGCCCTTGAAGGATGCCGCACGCGTCTACCAGTTGAGCACCGGGGCACTTCTCGCGCAAAGTAACCAAGTGCTGCTTTAACTGCAACAACGCTTCCACGCGCATTTCCACCTGCTGGATATGGGCATCCAGTAGCGCATTGACTTCGCCGCAATCCTGAGTCGGGTTGTCTCGCAGGCCCAGCAGTGCTCGGATTTCGCTCAACTTCATGTCGAGCGAACGGCAATGGCGGATGAACTTCAAGCGCTCGACGTGCTCCTCAACATACAGCCTGAAGTTGCCCTCACTGCGCGCGGGTGGCGGCAATAGTCCTTCAGTTTCGTAGTAACGGATGGTCACAATCTCGCACCCTGTCCGTTTGGCGAGTTCGCCAATCCTGATTTTCATGTTTCGTCCTCATTTTTCATTTAATGCTTGACTCTATAGTAGCTATAGAGATTTTAATAGGCAATAACAAACGATCTATATAAAAGGAATTGCCATGAGCGAATGCGGTTCAAAGGGGTGCGGCTGCTCGACCATGCCTGTCATCCAGCCCACGGTGCAAGCCCAATCCAAGGCCGAATCGCCCCAAGCGGTCTACCGGATCGAGAACATGGACTGTCCCACGGAAGAGGCGCTGATCCGTAGCAAGCTGGCAAGGTTGCCGGGTGTGGTCGGACTCGACTTCAACCTGATGCAGCGCACCTTGGCCGTGCGGCACGAACTGCCGTCGCTATCCCCAGTTGAGCAAGCCTTGATGGCCATCGGCATGCACGCCGTGCGCATGGACGAAGCATCGGCCGGGCAAACCACCAAACTGGCCATTGCAAAGATGGATTGCCCGACCGAAGAGGCTCTGATCCGCAACAAGCTCGCCACGGTGGCCGGGGTTGCCGATCTTGATTTCAATCTGATCCAGCGCACGCTGGCCGTGCGCCATGCACCTCACACACTGCCGGATGTCTTGGCCGCATTGAAATCGCTCGAATTCGATGTGCAAGTGCTCGATGCAAAGGACGACACCCCCTCATCTGCGGCATTGACGCCCGCCTCTACCAACTGGTGGCCGCTCGGCATTTCCTTGGTCGCGGCATCGGCTGCGGAAGGTGTCTATTGGCTCTACAACGGCAACCACTGGTCGGTCATGGTTTTGGCATTGGTCGCCATCTTCACGGGCGGCTTGTCCACCTACAAGAAGGGTTGGATCGCGCTCAAGAACCGCAATCTCAACATGAACGCGCTGATGTCGATTGCTGTCACGGGCGCGATGTTGATCGGCCACTGGCCGGAAGCGGCGATGGTGATGGTGCTTTTCGCATTGGCCGAGGTGATCGAAGCCAAGTCGCTGGATCGCGCCCGCAACGCCATCCGTGGCTTGCTCGATCTTGCCCCGGAACGAGCCACGGTGCAGCAGCCGGATGGCACATGGCGCGAAGTGGGGGTTAAACAGGTTGCCATCGGCAGCCGGGTTCGCATCAAGCCGGGCGAACGCATCGCGCTGGATGGGGAGATATTGGAAGGGCACTCCACCGTCAACCAAGCACCGATCACCGGCGAAAGCCTGCCGGTCGAGAAAGCGCCGGGCGATCCGGTGTTCGCCGCCACCATCAACGAATCCGGCTCGTTCGAGTATCGCGTCACGGCCATGGCCAGCAATTCCACGCTGGCCCGCATCATCCACGCGGTGGAAGCCGCTCAAGGCAGCCGCGCGCCGACTCAGCGCTTTGTCGATCAGTTCGCCCGCTGGTACACGCCCGTCATGTTCGGCATCGCAATCACCGTTGCGCTGGTGCCCCCGCTGTTCATGGGAGCGGCGTGGCTGGACTGGATTTACCGCGCGCTGGTTTTGCTGGTCGTCGCCTGCCCGTGCGCGCTGGTGATCTCCACGCCAGTCAGCATCGTCAGCGGCTTGGCCGCCGCTGCGCGCCACGGCATTCTCATCAAAGGTGGCGTGTATCTGGAAGCAGGCCACAAGCTGCGCTGGCTGGCACTGGATAAGACCGGCACGATCACGCACGGCAAGCCCGCGCAGACCGATTTCATCGCATGGGCAAACGCATCTCCCACCAGTAGCCGTAGCATCGCCGCCAGTCTGGCGGCCCGCTCTGACCATCCGGTATCCAAAGCCGTAGCGCAGGCCGCGAACGCCGAAGGTGTTGCCCTGCACGAAGTTATCGAGTTCGCCGCGCTGCCCGGCCGGGGCGTGCGAGGTAGCATTGATGGTGCAACCTATCACCTTGGCAACCATCGGTTGCTCGAAGAGCTGGGGCGCTGCACGCCGGAACTGGAACAGCGCATTGCAGCGATCGAGACCGAAGGCAAGACCGTGGTGATACTGGTGGGCGCAAGTGGCACACAAGCCCTCATCGCGGTGGCGGATACCATCAAGGACAGCAGCAGGAACGCCATCGCCGAGCTGCATGCGATGGGCATCAACACCATGATGTTGACCGGCGACAATCCGCATACCGCGCTGGCGATTGCCGCTCAGGCAGGGATCGACCGTGCGCAGGGTAATTTGCTGCCACAGGACAAGCTGCGCGAGGTCGAGCAACTGGCGCAGATCGGCAAGGTCGGCATGGTAGGCGACGGCATCAACGATGCCCCGGCCTTGGCGCGTGCTGACATTGGCTTTGCAATGGGGGCCGCAGGCACCGACACCGCCATCGAGACGGCCGACGTGGCTCTGATGGACGATGACCTGCGCAAGATTCCAACTTTCGTGCGCCTGTCGCGTGCGACAGCTCAAGTGCTGACGCAAAACATCGTGTTGGCGCTCGGCATCAAGGTGGTGTTTCTGGTTCTGACCTTCACCGGCCATGCGACCATGTGGATGGCCGTATTTGCTGACATGGGAGCCAGCTTGCTCGTCGTGGGCAACGGCTTGAGGTTGTTGCGCCGATGAGCTGGAAATTCATTCTCTATGACTGGGGTACTCTGAACCTCACATTGTTTCAAGCCATCAATGCGGGGACGCCAGCGACACTCGATCCGTTTGCGTGGTTCTTCAGCCTCGTTGGCAGCTACTGGACAGCGCCACTGATGCTGCTGAGTCTGTGGTGGTGGTCGAAGTCGGCCACCGATCCAGCGCGCGGCCATGCTGTGCGGCTGCGGCTCGCTGGCTTTGGCATGGCCTTCATGCTGGCTTTGCTCGCCGCCGCCGTCTTAAAGCTGTGGCTCGACTTCCCACGCCCACCCGCCGTCCTCGGCGACCTGGTGCGCGTCATCGGTGAGATTGAGCGGCACTACAGCCTGCCCAGCGGGCATGCCACCTATTCGGCGCTGGTTGTCGGCGCGCTCTGGCCCTTGGTGGGACGACGTGGCCGCATCGGTTTGATGCTGTATGCCGGGTTGGTCGGCTGGTCGCGCATCGCAGCTGGGATGCACTTCCCGGCCGACGTGCTGGCGGGTTGGATCCTCGGATTGAGTTCTACCGTTCTCGCCGGGTGGCTGATTCCACTTGCTGCCCCTGCATGGCAAACGGCGCGCCGCACACCGGCCTTAATCTGGTATGGGGTGGCCGCCTGCGCCGTCATGACCGATCAGCTCTCAAAGCTCGCCATCAGCCGCATGCTTGCTTATGGTGAACAGGTTGAAGTCACAGCGTTTTTCAACTTTGTCCATGTATTGAATCCTGGGGCTGCATTCAGTTTCCTAGCGAGCGCGAGCGGTTGGCAACGCTACTTCTTTATTACCCTGGGCCTGACGGTCTCAGCCTGGCTGGTACACATGCTGCGGCAGCGCCTGAACCGCCTCGAAGCGGTGGGTTATAGCCTGATCCTCGGTGGCGCACTCGGGAACGTCGCGGATCGCGTCTTGCGCGGGCAAGTCGTGGATTTCCTCGACTTCCATTGGCTGCACGCACACTGGCCGGCCTTTAATCTCGCCGATGTGGCCATCACGTCTGGGGCGGTTCTGCTCATTGTGAAAGGGCTGAACCAAAGCAAGACAGTGGACGCAAAGCCAATTGAGAATTATAATCATTC
This sequence comes from Janthinobacterium sp. 67, assembly GCF_002797895.1. Lineage (NCBI taxonomy): Bacteria > Pseudomonadati > Pseudomonadota > Betaproteobacteria > Burkholderiales > Oxalobacteraceae > Janthinobacterium > Janthinobacterium sp. 67. The sequence goes on from NZ_PGES01000002.1 coordinate 167,274, forward strand.
GCAATAATATTATCCTGGAATTTCACATGTTTTATCGAAATCTTGATCGCTGGTTAATGGCAATGCTGCTGGCGACTTTTACATTGATCGGCGGGTCGGCACACGCCGCCGATACCACCGAATCCAAAGCCAAGCAAATTTGGCAGCTCCTGGACTACGTGGCCGTTGATTACGGCGGTGCGATAGCCAATGGCGCGGTACTGAAAACATCGGAATACACCGAAATGCAGGAGTTCGCTACCACGGCCGAGCGTCAGTTGCGCGAACTGCCGGGCCAGACTGGCAAGGACGTCTTGTTGCAACAGGCCGCCGAACTGCGCGGCGCGGTGGCGAATAAAGCCGATCCGGTCACCGTAGCGCGACTGGCACATGCTCTGTCCAGCGCCGTGCAAAAGGCATATCCGTTCCCGGTGGCTCCAGCCACCATGCCGGATTTGGCACGGGGCGCGCAGTTGTTTCAGGCGCATTGCGCGGCATGTCACGGCCCGCAAGGGCGAGGCGACGGGCCCTTGGCTGCGTCCCTGAATCCCAAACCGACCGTGCTGGCCGAGCACCTGCGGGCGCGTGAACGGAGTCTGTTCGCGCTGCATCAGGTCATCAGCAATGGTGTCCAGGGAACCGCGATGCAGGGCTTCGACTCACTGTCGGACGAGGATCGCTGGGCGTTGGCCTTCTTCGTCGGTACGCTGTCCTATGCAGAGAGCGACAAGGCGGAAGGGGCCAAGCTCTGGCAAACGAAAGCACAGGCTCGTCAGACGGTCGCCAATCTGAATGCACTGACGCAAACCTCTGAGCATGTCTTGGCGGACAGGCTGGATGAACCGTCAGCCAAAGCGCTGACCGCATACCTGCGCGCCAACCCGAGTGCGCTGAACGCAAACAAACCGAAAGGCACCTCGATTGCCAAGGCCAAGCTCGCCGAGAGCGTGGCAGCATTGCAAGGCGGGAATCGTGCGGCCGCAACCAAGCTGGCCTTGTCCGCCTACCTCGATGGCTTCGAACCGGTCGAACCGGCACTCGCCACCCGCAACCGTCCGCTGTTCGAGAAGATCGAAGCCGCGATGGTGTCCTACCGGGCATTGCTGGCCAACGGCACGCCTGCCGACGTGCAGGCCGCACAACAGCAGTTGCAAGGTTTTCTTGATGAGGCAGACAATGTGCTCGCACTCTCGGAAAACGATGCTGTGGCGGCCTTCGTTGGGGCGTTAACCATCTTGCTGCGTGAGGGCTTGGAAGCCCTGCTGGTGGTTGTGGCCATGCTGGCCTTTCTCAAGAAGGCCGAGCGCAAGGACGTGGTGGCTTATGTGCATGCTGGCTGGGTGGCCGCACTGGCGGCCGGCGGCGTCACTTGGGTCGTGGCGACCTACTTGGTCGGCGTCAGCGGAGCGAGCCGGGAATTAACGGAAGGCTTCTCGTCGCTCTTCGCTGCTGTGGTACTGCTCGGTGTCGGCATGTGGATGCACCAAAAGAGCGTTGCGGGTCGCTGGCAGGTTTACCTCAAGGAAAAACTGTCCACGGCACTCAATAAACGCACGGCGTGGTTCCTGTTCTCGCTGTCTTTCGTTGCGGTGTACCGCGAGGTGTTCGAGACGGTACTGTTCTATACCGCCCTCTGGACAGAGGGTAATGGCTGGCCACTGCTCGCTGGCTTGGGAACAGGCATGGCGCTTTTGGCGCTGCTTGCAGTCGTATTGCTGCGCACCAGTGCGCGACTGCCGATTGGGCAGTTTTTTGCGGCGAGTTCCTTGCTAGTGGCAGTGCTCGCGGTGATCTTGGCTGGCAAGGGTATTGCAGGGCTGCAAGAGGCCGGACTGTTGCATACCAGTCCGGTTGCAATTCCACGCATTGACCTGCTGGGCATCCATCCGTCATGGGAGACGCTCTTGGCGCAGGTCGCCGTACTGCTCATCGTTGTGGGAGCCTTTACCGTCAATTTGCGTGCGGCGAACCGGGTGACAACTCAGCGAAGCTGATTCAACGCGTTTGCTTAGCGCCGAATCAGTGTCAACTTGAACTACACCCTAACCTGATGTCAGGCGGCCCTGCCTCACCTCGTCAGGATAGAGTCGAAATTTCTATTTCTTGACATCTTCCGTGCAGGGTCATAGAGTTTTCCTGACACATTTTGTTTGGAGGCACTTTGCACGGTCAACGCATCGGCTATATCCGGGTCAGCAGTTTCGACCAAAACCCGGAGCGCCAACTTGAACAGGTCCAAGTGGACAAGCAGTTCACCGACAAGGCATCCGGCAAGGATACCCAGCGGCCGGAACTCGACGCGCTGATGTCCTTCGTCCGCGAGGGCGACACGGTGGTGGTGCACAGCATGGATCGCCTGGCGCGCAATCTGGACGACTTGCGCAGCCTGGTGCAAAAACTGACCAGGCGCGGCATTCGCATCGAATTCGTCAAGGAGTGTCTGACGTTCACCGGCGAGGACTCGCCAATGGCGAACCTGATGTTGTCGGTAATGGGCGCGTTCGCCGAATTCGAGAGAGCGCTGATCCGCGAACGGCAACGAGAAGGCATCGCGCTGGCCAAGCAGCGCGGGGCCTACCGGGGGCGCAAGAAGGCGCTGTCACCCGAGCAAGAGGTCAATTTGCGGCGCCGGGTTGATGCGGGTGAAAAGAAGGCAACGCTTGCTCGCGAGTTCGGCATCAGCCGCGAGACTCTGTACCAGTACCTGAAAACGGATGATTGAGCATGCCACGTCGCAGTGTATTGACACCTGCCGAGCGCACCGGCTTGCTTGCTTTTCCCGTCACTGACGATGAATTCGTCCGGCACTACACTTTTTCCGAGTCCGACCTGGCGGCGATCCGCCAGCGTCGTGGCAAGCACAATCGCCTCGGCTTTGCGGTGCAACTGTGTTATCTGCGCTATCCTGGTTTTGCCTTGCCAACCGATGAGGAGCCACCTGCGCCGCTGCTGTTGACGGTTGGGCGCCAATTGCGCATTGAGCCGGAGATTTGGCCTCAGTATGCGCAACGGCCGGAGACTCGGCGCGAGCATCTGGCCGAATTGCAGGCGTGGCTAAACCTGTCCCCCTTCACTGGCGCCGACTTTCGGCGTCTCATTCACCAACTCGCTGAGCTGGCTCAGCAAACCGACCGTGGCGTCGTGATCGCCGAAGCGTTGATAGAGACGTTGAGGCAGCAGCGCATCATCATGCCGGCGCTCGATGTCATCGAGCGGGTGTGCAGCGAAGCACTCACGCGCGGCACGCGCCAGGTGTATGAGGCGATGACATCGCCGCTGGCCGAGCGCCACCTTCGTTCTTTGGACGACTTGTTAACGGTGCGTGAGGGCACCAAGGGCAGCGTGCTGATATGGCTGCGCCAGCCTCCCGGCTCTCCCAGGCCCAAGCACATGCTGGCCCATCTGGATCGCCTGAAAGCCGTTCGAGAACTCTTGCTACCGGACGATCTGGAGCATGCCGTTCATCAAAACCGTCTGTTGAAGCTTGCCCGCGAAGGCGCACAAATGACGGCTCAGCATCTGCGCGACCTGGAGCCAATCCGTCGTTACGCCACCCTGGTGGCGGTCATACTCGATATGCGCGCGACGCTGATCGACGAAATCATCGACCTGCATGACCGATTCATGGCATCGTTGTTCAGCAAGGCCAAACGCAAGCACTCCGACCGATTCCAGCAATCCGGCAAGACAATCAACGACAAGGTGCGGCTGTACTGGCGTATCGGGCGTGCCCTCGTCGATGCAAAGCAATCCGGGAACGATCCCTTCGTCGCCATCGAGGCAATCATTCCGTGGGATGCATTCGCCGAGAGCGTCACCGAGGCGGAGGCGCTGGCCCAGCCGGAGAATTTCGATTTTCTGTCCTTGATCGGCGATGGATTTAGCCAGATGCGGCGCTACACGCCGATCTTCCTGGAAGCGCTGAAGATGAAGGCGGCGCCGACGGCGCGCGATCTGCTGGCGGCGATTGAGGTGTTGAAGGAAATGAATGAGCGGCAGTCGCGCAAGGTGCCCGACGACGCGCCCACCTCGTTTGTTCGCAAGCGCTGGGAGACGTTGGTGGGTACACCGGAAGGTCTGGACCGGCGCTTTTACGAGCTGTGCGTATTGTCGGAATTGAAAAATTCTCTGCGGTCGGGCGACATCTGGGTGCAAGGGTCGCGCCAGTTCAAGGATTTCGATGAATACCTCTTGCCGGCGCCTAAATTTACGTTGCAGCGCGATCAAAAGGAACTCGGGATCGCTGTCGAAACCGATTGCGATCTTTTTTTGAAGGCCAGGCTGGCCATGCTGGAATCCGAAGTGGCAACCGTGGAGCGCCTGGCCACCGCCAATGAATTGCCGGACGCCGTTGTCACCGATGCCGGCCGTCTTAAAATTACGCCATTGAATAACGCCGTACCTGACGAAGCCGATGTCTTGATACAGCAGGCAAACGGCTTGTTGCCGCATCTGAAAATCACGGAACTGTTACTGGAGGTCGATGGCTGGACCGACTTCACACGTCACTTCACGCACCTCAAAAGTGGCGACACGGCCGAAGATCGGCGCCTGTTGCTGACCACCATTCTGGCCGACGCCATCAACCTTGGTCTGACCAAAATGGCGGAATCCTGCCCCGGAACCACCTATGCCAAGCTGACGTGGCTGCAGGCCTGGCACATCCGGGACGAAACCTACTCGGCGGGGCTGGCCGAACTGGTCAACGCGCAACTCCACCAGCCCTTCGCTGCACATTGGGGCGATGGCACCACGTCGTCCTCGGACGGCCAGAACTTCAAGGCCGGTGGCCGGGGCCAGTTCGCCGGACAGGTGAACCTGAAATACGGTCAGGTACCTGGCGTGCAATTCTATACACACATCAACGACCAGTATGCCCCGTTCTATCCCAATGTCATCAATGCCACGGTGCGCGACTCGACCTATGTTCTGGACGGGCTGCTGTATCACGAATCCGACTTGCGGATTGAAGAACACTATACCGACACGGCCGGCTTCACCGACCATGTGTTCGGCCTCATGCACTTGCTGGGGTTTCGTTTCGCCCCGCGCATTCGCGACCTGGCAGACAAGCGCCTGTACATTCACGGCGATACAAAACAATATCCGACGCTCGCCGAGATGATTGGCGGCAACATCAATGTGAAGTATATCCGTGCGCATTGGGACGAAATCCTGCGGCTCGCCGCGTCGATCAAGCAGGGCACGGTAACGGCCTCGCTGATGCTGCGCAAGCTTGGCAGCTACCCGCGTCAAAACGGTCTGGCTGTGGCGCTGCGTGAACTGGGCCGCATCGAGCGCACGCTGTTTACGCTCGACTGGATGCAGAACGTCGAACTGCGCCGCCGTGTGCAGATCGGATTGAACAAGGGCGAGGCCAAGAACGCGTTGGCCCGCGCCGTGTTCCTGAACCGGTTGGGCGAAATGCGCGACCGGAGCTTTGAAAATCAGCGCTACCGCGCGAGCGGTCTCAACCTGGTGGTGGCGGCGATCGTGCTGTGGAATACGGTCTACCTGGAGCGGGCGGTGCAGGCGCTGAGAGATTCAGGGAAGAAGGTGGACGACACGCTACTGACTCACCTGTCGCCGCTGGGCTGGGAGCACATCAATCTGATCGGCGATTACATCTGGCGCCAGAGCAAGGAGGTCGAGCAGGGAAAATTTCGGCCGTTATGGGCACCCGGAAAGTCTTAGCGTACGATTTTTTCCGTTTCGTGAGCTGACCCCTATTTGGCAGAAACCACTACCTGCCCCTTCATGCCCGCCTCAAAGTGACCGGGTTGTAAGCACGCAAATTCCACTTTGCCGGCTTTGTCGAACTGCCAGACAATGGTTCCCGATTTTCCAGGCGTCAGGGTCACCTGATTGGGTTCCGCATGCTCCATCTCCGGAAACTTTGCCATTTGTTGGGCATGTTCTTTCAACTCGCTCTCTGAGCCAATGACCATCTCATGCTTGATCTTGCCGGAATTGTTGACGACAAAGCGAATGGTCTCGCCCCGTTTCACGGCAATAGACGCTGGGTTAAAGCGCATGGCGTCGTTCATATCGACAGTGACGGTACGCGTCGCTTTTTTCGGGTCACCCGCCTTGCCCACAAGAGATGCGCTCTGCTCATTTGCGCCATGTTGGTGGCCACTGTGTGCTGCTGGGCTGCTATCCGGTACCGCAGCAATGCTGAAAGTGCTCAAACTGGCCAGTAACATTGCTGAAATTGCATTTAAGGTCATCTTTTTCATATCGTACTCCCTTGTAGAAAACCGTCGCGACACTACATCGCGGTAGGTGGTTGTTGAGTGGTAAGAATTGCCGCCGCAAACAGTGCACCGAGCAGTAGCAAGGTCTCTACTTGTAAAACGACTCTCACCAGAGTGACGCCGCGGGAGGAGCGGGAGGCGGCTGGCAGTCCAAGAAATTTGTTGTAGCCGCCCAAGGCGATGGCAACGAGGACCAATGCAACTTTGACCAGCAAGGTAATGCCGTAGTTGGTATGAATAAGATGCTCTGAGCTCCCCACTCGGTGCCATGTGCTGTAAATTCCAGTAGCAACAATGGCAACTACTGCAAGCATTGCTGCCTGGGACATCAGTTCGAGGTATTGATCAGTGGACCCCGTATCAAATTTCCTTATCCGCGACTCATGTAGAACAAACCAGCCGGAAACCATCACTGCACCAGTCCATAGGCCGATGGCAAAAAAATGGATCGCTTCAACCGCTAGCGGAATGGTCCAGAAGCCTTCCTCGCCCGCATGCCCCATGGACGCCCGTGTTGCAGAAAAAATAGCCAAAAGCAGAACGACAGCAATATCGCTGCTGCGGCCAACTCCGCCTACTAATCGAACAAAAAAGAGAACAAGCATCGCCACAACAATGGCGCAGCCTGCATGTCCGTAGTCGGTTGTCGACACCATCATCCAGAACATCGGGCACGCTTCGCGTTGGCCTACACCTCCCATGACCGCCGTCGCGCTCAATAGTGCCGATGCACTACCAACCATGCTGATTGCCGCTGCCATCAAGTCAAGTTTGCGCAGCGCTGGTTCGAAATGATCATGATCGACACCGCTAGAACGTATCCAGTAGCGTGCAAACCATGATCCGACGAGCCAGGCAAAGCCGAGGTTCAGCAGCAAAGCTGCCGCACCAGTGCGCAGCTCACGTCCCACTTCAACTTCAGCGACGTCGCGGATGCGGACCGGCACGCCCTGTACTGTGTTGAGAATGACATTGCGCATATCGTCGAGCGACTTGACCTGGCCCGGCGCGCGTATCAGGAATTGCTCGTCGCGTTTTTCGATGTATCCGGCGCCGACGTTATTGTTGTTGCTGTCGAGCGCGGTGACGATGTCCTGGAAAGTCAGACCACCAGCGCGCATCACGCTGGTGCTGACTTCCGCGACATCAAGTGCCAAGGCGGCTGGCGCCACGATGGCACGGGGCAAGGTTACATCGAGGAGGCCGGTCGGTTCGAGGATCACGCGGCCGGAAGCCTGCTATGTGCGAGGGCGAAACGAAACTGATTCGCATAAACGTCGAGACCCCGCCAATTACAGTAACTTCGCGCCAACTCCCAATCGACGAACGGAAATCCAGTCGGTCATCTCCCTTGGACGAGATTACGGCAATTATCTTGACCGAGTCAACGTTCCATCATGGCCTCAGCCGCTTTTGCACTTGATTTCCGTTGTGACTGGATATTGTAGACAACGCTGGCCACAATAATCATCAGGGTCAGCACTTGCGCCAGGATGGTTTGCATCGACGGATAGACACCCAGGACATCAATCCGAGGCATGGTGATTGGCGTTATTTCCAGATAGCCAATCTTTTGCAGTGCGGCGACACCTTTACCCATGAGCACAATTGCCAGCACTGCAACCAGAGCCGAGCTGAACGCGAAAAACTGGCTGATCGGCAAACGCGCCGAAGAGCGCAATAAAATCACACCGATGGCAGCGAGGATTGCCGTGCCGGTCGCAAGGCCGGCGAGCAAGTACCCACCGTTCTCCGGTGTCCATAGCGCCGCGTAAAACAGGACGGTTTCAAAGACCTCACGATAGACCGTGACGAACGCTAATAAGAACAGCATCATGGCCGATTTTTTGTTCAGCGCCGACGACAGCTTTTGTTTGACGTAGGACTGCCAGCGCCCCGCCAGACTCTTTTGATGCATCCAGATGCCAACGCCGAGTAGAACGACGGCGGCAAAGATGGCCGAAAACCCCTCTGTCATCTCGCGGCTAGCACCGCTCAGGTCGACTAGGTACGTGGCGACCGCCCATGTTAGTCCGCCTGCCGCCAGCGCCGCCATCCAGCCGGCATGCACATAGGGCAGAACGTCGGTGCGTTCAGCCTTCTTCAGAAAAGCTATCATCGCGACTACAACCAACAATGCTTCAAGCCCTTCGCGTAGCAGGATCGTCAACGCGCCCACAAACGTTGACAGCGGATCATTGGATGAATCGAGCGCTGATTGCGCTTCGGTCAGCAGCACCTGTAAACGCTGTTCGATGGAATGCGCCTGCTGGACATTCCCAGAAGTGACCGCATTGCGATATGAGCCCATGGTCTTTTCGATATTCTCAAACAAGCCCTTGTTCTTGGCGGCCAGCGCCGGCTCGACTGGTTCGAATCCGTCGAGATAGGCAGATAATGCAAGCTGCGACGCAGCCGACTTGTCTCCGCTATCCAATGCGGCAATGCTATCCCGTAACTTGTTTTTGGCAATCGGAAGACTGTCCGCGCCCGATGCATTGAGGGCGTCCGGCGTGCTTCTCAAATAGGCGACCAACGGCAGCGCCGCGTCCCCTACAGCGGTCTTGGCAAGCGCCGCCTCGGAGGTCAGGCTCAATTTGGCGAGCGTGGGCACGGCCGCGTGCAGATCGGCACGTGAGGACCATAGCTTTGCGCCCGCCTGGCGTTCACTCCCGGAGTACGACAGCGTAGACGCAAAATAGGCGACAGCCCAACGTTCATCCTCGGACAGTTGCGCAAAGCTTGGCATTGAGGTACCCACGACGCCCTGTGTGATGATTTGTTGCAGGGCGAATACGCTACGCTCTTGAGCGCGACTGTGGTCCGACAGTGCAATGGGTGGCGGATTCAATGTGGCGGCCAGTGGGCCATCAGCATGGCCCGACACTCCGTGACAAGATGCGCACTGGCTTTGGTAGAGCGCCGCACCACGCTGCAGATCCGGCAATTTGGCGGGAGCAACCGGAACAGGATAGGTCGCGAGCAAGGCGGCAGCTAACGCGTGCGCCTGGTCACCGACCGCCGCCGCAGGCGCTTTTTCAGCTACGGACGCACGCAGCGTGGCCGCGCCCTTTAGCAACCTTGGCAGGGCCTGGCTGGTCGGCATTTCTGTCAGTTGCCGTTCCGCAGCGTGAGCAAACTCCTGCATCTCGGTGTATTCCAGTTGGTTGACCACCGCGCCGTCCTTGACGGATTTACGATAATCGACAGCGATATAGTCGAGCAACTGCCAGACCTGCTTCGTTTTGTTCTGTGTGGTCAGGTCATCGGCATGAACCGGCAGCATCGATGACGCGAGACAGATCAGGGTAATCGAAAAAAAGCGGAGAGTGAGCATACAATTTCTTCTTAAAGAATCGAAAGGTTAATGCGAATAATTCGCATTGTAATCTTCTTTTGCTAGCCGTAGGCTTATGTGTATAATCTGGAATGATGAAACGTGCGCTCCTGATCCTGCTAATGATGTTGTTGCCGCTCCACATGGCATGGGCAGCGGTAGCAGGCATACGCGAATTGGCCGACACGAGTCTTTCGCAGGCTGCGGCTGAAAACGCAGGGCAGCGCTCGACCGTTGATAAGTCCACTCAGAAAATTGCCAACAAGTATCAACGTAGTTGCTGCCCGGGTTGCCACATGTTTTGTAATCTTGTCGCCGCTACGCCATCGTATTCCTTCAACTCATCAATTCCGCTAGAACAAGACTTTGTGGCCGTTTTATCCGATGCCACGGCATACCAATCGCACATTCCCGATGGGCCAATACGGCCTAAATGGCCTGCCGCCAGCTGAGCTGGCGGGGGCGTTCTATTCTAAGCGCACACTTTAGTAGTGCGCTGTTGCGACCTCTCGCCGAATATTCCTCGTTTTGTTGGAGAATTCGATGCAAGTCGTTATGCTGCCGCTCTTTGCGGCATTACTAGCCATTCCCGTTGCTGCCCATGCCAGCGAACGGGTGATACAAATCTCAGTTGATCAAGCTGTCGTTACTGCCCGGACCTCCGGAACCTCGCTCTCGCTCGAACAGGCGTTTCTGCGTGCTGAACAACAGAACCCAGACCTGCGCCGTGCCCTAGCACAGCGGGCGGCGGTCGAAGGCGAAGCAGCGGACGCGCGCGGCCTGCTACATAACAATCCAGAACTGTCATTGGAACGCACGCGGCGCACTGTGCCCCAAGCTGGCTTGACATCCGACATTCAACGCGAGTGGATGGTGGGCATCGCCCAAACTGTCGAAATCGCGGGCCAACAAGGTTATCGGCGCCAAGCGGCGCGACAGGAACTCGATGCGCTCGATGCATCGATTGACGAGGCGCGCCTCCGATTGCGCGGTGAAGTAGAACGCCGATTCGTCCAAGTGCTGTCGTTGCAAGAGCGCGCGGCAACGGAACAGAGCTCACTGAAAACCATTGAAGATACCGCACTGGCGATCAAGAAACGCGTGACGGCCGGCGAGGATAGCCGTCTCGACGGCAACTTGGCACAAGTCGAAGCGGTTCGTGCCAGAAATCAAATAGGCTCATTGCAAGAACAGCTGATTCAAGCCCGTGCAGAATTGGGTACGGTTCTCCAGATGCCACCCGGCCAGCTTCCCGAAGCGATAGGTTCGCTGGATGTTCCGACGCCCGTATACACACTGGAAAAATTGCTGGAACAAAGCGCAAACCGTCCGCTGCTGCGAGCACTCGGTCATCGCGAGCAGGCGGCGATACATCGCCTCTCTCTTGAGCGCGCGGCGCGCAACCCGGACGTGACAGTGGGAATTGCGACCGCCCGCGAAGGCGCCAGCGATGCCCGCGAACGGCTCACCCGATTGACGCTATCACTGCCGTTGCCACTATTTCGAAACAACGCCGGCGGGATCGGACGTGCAAGCACCGAACTGACGCAGGCACAGATCGAACGGCAAAGCGCTATCCGCGACACAGAGAGCGACATCAACGCGCTGTGGCAAAAACTACAGAGCCAGACCGTGCGAACGAACGCTTTGCGTCAGTCCGCTCTTTCCGCTCTTGAAGAGAACCAGCGCTTGTCGCTCAAGAGTCTCCAGGCAGGCGAGATCGGATTGATGCAACTCCTTCTCGTAATCCGCCAGGTACTCGATGGCCGGCGCGACCTGATCGATGCCGAAACCGAACTGCGGATGACACGTATTGCCCTGCTGCAGGCAGCCGGTTGGCTCGACACCGGGGCACCACGATGAGTCCAGAGATCCAGCCCAACCCCAAATATTCTTACGGAAAAATATCCATGACTTCACTCCAATGGCGTTGCGCTTACGCGCTCCTCCTGATAGCGGCCCTCGCCGGTTGCGGCAAAGGGCAATCCTCGACACCGACCGCCGCTAAACAAGAACAGCATGCTGGACAGCGGGCCGACTCGGCGAGCGACAAAGGGAAAGCGGCAGAAAGCGCCGAACATGAAAAGGGAAAGCTGCTGCTTTCCGCTGAAGAGATTCAAGCTGCGGGCATCACTGTCGCCCCGTTACAGGAAAAAGAGGTCAGTGAGCAAATCGAAGTGACGGCATCGATCGGTGCCAATCAAGACAAGTTCGCGCACGTCGCGCCGAGGGTAGCAGGTCGACTGGTCAAAGTATTAGGCAATCTGGGGGACAAGGTGCGGCCGGGGCAAACGCTGGCGTTGATCGACAGCATTGAAGTGGGAGAAGCGCAGTCTGCATTCATCCAGGCGGTCAGCGAACATGCTTTGGCAAAGGCTGGTGCGGAACGTGCAGACAAGCTGTTTGCCGATCAAATCATCCCGCAAAAGGATTATTTGCGTGCCAAGGGCGACTTCGAAAAATCCAGGGCAGTGTTGCGCGCCGCGCAAGCCAGGCGTCAGACCTTGGGAATCGCTGGCCACCAAGCATCCGCAGGCGATGCCTCCGTGTTTGCCGTCTCCGCGCCGTTTTCCGGCACGGTGGTGGAAAAAAAGGCGGTGCTCGGCGAACTTGCGCAACCGGATAAGGTGCTCTATGCCATAGCTGACCTCTCCAGTGTCTGGATCGATGTCAACCTGTACGAGAAGGATATCGCGAGAGTCAAGACCGGCGCAGCGGCCCTCATTACCTTGACCGCTTACCCTGGCGAGAGCTTTACAGGAAAAGTCTCCTATATCAGCAGCCTGATGGACAAGGAGACGCACACGATCAAAGCCAGAGTAGAAGTTCCCAATCCGGACGGGAAGCTGAAATTGGACATGTTCGCTACGGCGGCGATCATGGCGGGAGGCGGAAGCAAGAGGCTGCTGCTTCCCGAACAGGCCGTCGTGCTGATTCAAGGACAACCCACCGCATTTGTGCGCGAGGACGATGGTTTCGAGGCGCGCGCGGTCGACCTAGGTGAAAAATTGCGTGGGAACGTGGTGTTGAAGTCGGGTATCAAGCCAGGCGAGAAAGTGGTGACCTCCGGTGCCTATGCATTGAAGGCCAAGATGCTCAAGTCGCAAATCGGCGACGCGGACTAAGGGACCACTATGTTAAATACCATTGTTGATGTATCGCTGCGCTACAAGGTGCTGGTCATTGTCGCGTTCGTGATCGTTATTATTTTGGGGGTAAAGACTTGGCGCGATTTGCCGGTTGATGCCTTCCCCGACGTCACCCCGGTTCAAGTCAATATCTACACGGAATCGCCAGGACTGGCTGCCGAAGATGTCGAGAAACTGCTGACGACGCCGATCGAAACGAGCATGGCTGGACTCGCCGGTGTGGAGGCGATTAGGTCAGTCTCGCTGTTTGGGTTGTCGTATGTGAGCGTCAATTTCAAGGATGACGTCGATACCTATTTCGCGCGGCGACTGGTCAGCGAAAAATTGCTGGAAGCGAAACAGCGGATACCTGAAGGGTATGGCGAGCCAACACTCGGCGCTAATAGTTCAGGACTGGGACAGGTCTTCTGGTATACCGTCGAATCGGCCGATCAACGCATGTCGACAATGGACTTGCGCACGCTGCAAGACTGGAATGTGCGCCTCAAACTGCGCACGGCGGCCGGCGTAGACGACGTGACCTCCTGGGGCGGCGATGAAAAGCAGTATCAGGTACTAATCAATCCGAACCAGTTAATCAAATACGGCATCAGCCTCAAAGCCGTCATGGAAACGCTAACGGCCAATAACCGCCAGGTCGGCGGGCAGTATTTGAACATCGGACAAGAGCAGTATCTGGTGCGCGGCCTGGGCCTGGTCGCCAGTGCGAAAGACATTGGCAGTGTAGTACTGGCGACCCGCAACGGCACGCCGGTTTATGTGCGGGATATCGCCGAGGTCAAGGAAGGCCCCTCCCTGCGCTCAGGTGCGGTAACAAAGGATGGCAAAGAAGTCGTGCTTGGCACCGCGCTGCAGCGCATCGGCGAAAATGCCAAGGTTGTCGTTGAAGGCGTAAAGGAGAAACTCAAGGTCGTTCAACAAGGGCTGCCCAAAGGCGTGTCGATTAAGGCCATTTATGACCGTACCGAACTGGTTGACAAAGCAGTCGCCACGGCGGAACGTGCATTGATTGAAGGGTCAATTCTGGTGGCACTCATCCTGTTCCTGTTTCTGGGTGAAATCCGGTCCGCCCTGGTCGTTATCGTCACCTTGCCGTTGGCCATGCTAATCAGCTTCATCCTGATGAAGCAATGGGGTCTCTCAGCCAACTTGATGTCGCTTGCCGGCTTGGCGGTGGGGATCGGCATGATGGTCGACGGCGCGGTCGTGCTGGTCGAAAATGGATTTCGCTTGCTGTCCCATCAAGGCGGGAAGTCCGTCAACAAGACCCACATCATCCTTGAGGCGGCGCGCGAAGTGATGAACCCCGTTGCGTTTGCCATCCTGATCATCATTGTCGTCTTCCTGCCCTTGTTCTCCCTGACGGGATTAGAGGGCAAGATGTTCAAGCCGATGGCATTGGCCATCACCTTTGCCATGATCGGTTCATTGGTCCTGACGCTGACGCTGGTACCCGTATTGTCGGCGCTAATTCTGAAACCCAAGCAAGAAAAGGATACCTTCGTCGTTCGGCATGCAAAACGACTCTACCTGCCAATGCTAGATTGGGCACTGGAACGAAAAAAGCTCGTCATCAGTGTAGCGGTCGTGGCGCTGCTCGCGTCCTTTGCATTGATCCCCTTTCTGGGCAAAGAATTCATGCCTTCCCTACAGGAGGGCACGATCATGTTCAGGGTAAGCAGCATCCCATCAACTTCGCTCGACGAATCGATCCGCATCTCCCAGCAACTGGAAAAGACACTAATGACGTTCCCCCAAACTGACTCGGCCATTGCCATGATCGGTCGGGCCGAAAAGGGCGATACGGCAGACGTGAACTACATGGAGCTGCTGGTGAACCTGAAACCGCAGGCCACGTGGCCCGAGAAGATCAGCGTGCCGGCGTTGGCAAAATCGATGCAGGAAAAGCTCGAAAAGACCGCGCCTTCATCGGTGATTTCAGCGACCCAGCCAATCCAGATGCGCGTAGAAGAGCTCATTTCAGGTGTACGCGCGACGCTTGCATTGAAGCTGTATGGCGAGGACCTGAACGCGCTGGACCGGCTATCCGGCCAGCTCAAGGGCGTACTTGACAAAGTTCCTGGCGTAGCGGATCTGTCGCTTGAAGCAAACAAGGGCAAGCCGCAATTGGTCATCAATGTGAACCGGGATGCCGCAGCGCGCTATGGGATCAATGCCAATGACATCCTCGATGTGGTCCAGGCCGGTATCGGCGGCAAGGCCGTGTCGACGGTGATCGACGGCACCAGACGCTTCGACATCCAAGTATGGCTAGCGCCAGAATTTCGTAACAGCGTCCAAAGCATCAGCGCCATCCCGATCCGTACCGAGAGCGGCGCCCTGTTACCCCTGTCGGATGTGGCGACAATCGAACTCGATGAAGGCTATTCATTCGTCCGCCGGGAACAGCTGCAGCGCTATGCGGTCATCCAGATGGACGTCAAGGGCCGGGACGTGGATAGTTTCGTGAAAGAAGCCAGCGCAAAAATCGCTCAGCAGGTCAAGCTTCCAGAGGGCTACGTAATCGAGTGGGGTGGTGCCTTCGAAAATCAGCAACGCGCGATGACCAAACTGGCCATCATCGTTCCCTTGACCATCGGCCTGATCTTTATTTTGCTCTACACGGCATTCAATTCACTCACGTATGCCACGCTCATCATCGCCAACGTGCCATTCGCGACTATTGGCGGTGTAGTGGGCCTGTTCATCACGGGACAATACCTGTCCGTGCCCTCGGCGATCGGATTCATCGCGGTCTTTGGCGTTGCCATGCTCAATGGCATTGTCCTGGTCACTTTCCTGAACGACCAGCGCGAACAAGGCATGTCGATTCGCGACGCGGTGCGGCAAGGAGCGGCATTGCGTTTGCGTCCGGTCCTGATGACTGCATCGATCGCGATTTTTGGCCTGGTGCCTATGCTGTTGTCGAGCGGAGTCGGGGCCGAGACGCAGCGCCCGCTGGCCACCGTTGTAGTTGGCGGTCTATTCACTTCGACGGCGCTGACCCTCTTACTACTGCCGCTGCTCTATGAGTGGGTGGAGAATCGCAAGCAACGTAAAGCTTTATCAGCGACTTAATCGACCATTTTCCGCCCGCACCGGGCGGCATTTTTTAGAGGAGCATGACATGAAACAGATCAACGCTTTCGTACATCCTCATCGCATCACCGCGGTGACGGAGGCATTGCGTGACTCCGGAATGTGCGACATCACTTCGGGGGTCGGTTGCTATCACCTGACAGTTTCGACAGTGCAAAGACTGTACACCAGTGCGGACCCGCACCAGCAGCACTATTCCGTCGAACTTGCCGAGCCGGTAGTGGCGGAAATGAAGTTGGAGCTCATTTGTGACGACAACTTGGCTGAGCCGCTGCAACAGCTCATTGTTCGGGCTGCGCGGCCGAGCACAGGATGGGTCTTTATCAGCGACATTCAAAGCGCCACTAAAGTTGCCTAGCGACGAGGCGATCTGACCACCATAGAACTGGACAACGATGAAAACTCATATATTTGCATTGGCAGCATTGGCATCGACGGCTGCGTCTCTGGCTCTGACAGGATGTGCGACAGATCCGAGATTGGGACCCGACGGTCGAGCCGGCTATGTTAGCGAAATCTACACCGCTGAGAAATTGCGGGTGTCCCCGCCGCGTTGTCTCACTTCATTGACATCAGCGCAGATCGCTGCCGGAACTTACGTAGGAATCAAGGTTCCCCATGGCCGCCACAGCGAATATCTCAGCGCGCATGTGCCGGCATCGATCAAGCCTGAGCTTCACGACAAGGTCGAAATATCCCCGCAATACTGCAAGGATGGGAATGTGCCAGAAGTAATACAGATTCTGTCGGTTAGCATTCAGCCTGATACCGCTCCCAAAACCCATCTGCTTCGGGACAGAAAGTGAGCCACGCCGCCAAGCTGGCCGCCTTCGATAGCATGCGCCGAGCGGCGTAAACAGAGATCGCACGGAGAATAATGCAATTCCGGTGTTCTTTCTTAAACAGTCATCAGCGTTACCCCTGCCAAGAAACGCATGGGGAACATGAACAAAGGAGTTCTGTATGGACAAAAGCAAATCAACAAGTTGCGGATGCGCAACGACATCATCGACGTCAATAATGACCTCCTCGCCTGAAGACCAGAGTCGCGCGACATATCACATCGAAAATATGGATTGCCCGACCGAGGAAGGGCTGATCCGGGGCAAGCTCGGCAAAATCACCGGGGTCAACGGCCTAGATTTCAATCTGGTACAGCGCAAGCTGACGGTGACCCATTCTCTGCCATCTCTTGAGGCAGTAGAAGTGGCGCTCGCTGGCATCGGCATGAAGGCGCGCCGCGAGAATATCAGCGGCGAGCGCACGAGCATACTTCGAATCTCCAAAATGGACTGTCCGACCGAAGAAGGACTGATTCGAGGAAAACTGAGCGGCATGACCGGCATCATGGATCTGCAGTTCAACTTGATGCAACGCACGCTGACGCTACGCCATGCGCCTGAGGCCCTTTCTGCTGCCTTGACCGCCCTGAAATCGCTTGGACTCGAAGCGGAAGTCGAAGGTGGCCATGAAGCGGAAGCGACCGAAGCCGCCCTGCCTGAAAAAACCAACTGGTGGATGATCGCCTGCTCAGGCATTGCTGCACTTCTCGCAGAGCTTGTTTATTACCTTAATGACGGCATTCACTGGGCGGTGATTGTGCTTGCCCTTGCCTCGATTTCGACCGGTGGACTATCTACCTATAAGAAGGGCTGGATTGCACTGAAGAACCGAAATCTGAACATGAACGCGCTAATGTCGATTGCAGTCACCGGTGCTATGCTAATTGGCCACTGGCCCGAAGCGGCGATGGTCATGTTCCTGTTTGCGTTGGCCGAAGTGATCGAAGCAAAATCGCTCGACCGTGCGCGAAATGCTATACGCGGCTTGATGGATCTGACGCCCGAGACTGCTACCGTGCGGCAGCAGGATGGAAATTGGATGGACATCCCGGCCAAACACGTAGCGCTCGACATGGTGGTGCGCGTCAAGCCAGGCGAGCGCATAGCGCTCGACGGCGTGATCGTCAACGGTCAATCCGCAATCAATCAGGCACCGATTACCGGAGAAAGCCTGCCTGTGGAAAAAGGCGTCAACGATACTGTGTTCGCAGGCACCATCAACGAATCCGGGTCCTTTGAATACAGGGTCACAGCCCGGGCGAGCGATTCCACGCTGGCCCGCATTATTCACGCCGTCGAATCGGCGCAAGGTAGTCGGGCACCGACGCAGCGCTTCGTCGACCAGTTTGCGCTGATCTATACGCCAGCGGTTTTCGTGGTCGCGCTGCTGATGGCGGTTGTGCCGCCATTGGCAACGGGTGCAGCGTGGATGGACTGGATCTACAAAGCCCTGGTACTGTTAGTGATCGCTTGCCCATGTGCACTTGTCATCTCGACCCCAGTGACGATTGTTAGTGGTTTGGCCGCAGCTGCGCGCAAGGGCATTCTGATCAAAGGCGGCGTCTATCTAGAGGGCGGCCGTAAGCTGACGGTACTCGCCTTGGATAAGACTGGGACCATTACGCACGGCAAGCCAGCGCAAACCGACTTCCAGGTATTGAGCGGCGATGAATCAATGGTGCGTTCGTTAGCTGCTAGCCTTGCCGCGCGCTCGGACCATCCGGTGTCACAAGCGATAGCGCGCGCGGCACAGGATGGCGGCATTGCGCAACGTGATGTCACAGATTTTTCAGCCATTCCCGGCCGGGGAGTACGGGGACAAATTGATGGCCAGGTGCTACATCTTGGCAACCACCGTTTGATTGCCGAGCTTGGTCTCAGCACGCCAGATCTGGAGACCACGTTGGAGGCACTTGAGCGCCAAGGAAAAACGGCGGTCATGCTTGCGGCCTCCGAGAAGGTATTGAGTTTGTTCGCGGTGGCAGATACGGTAAAGGAGACGAGCCGACAAGCGATCGCCGACTTGCACGCGCTTGGTGTGCGCACCATCATGTTGACAGGGGATAACCCTCATACGGCCGAGGCGATTGCAAAGCAAGTTGGTATCGACGAGGCGCGCGGCAACCAGCTGCCTGAAGACAAGCTAAAGGCCATCGAATCTGTTGTGGGCGGCGATGGCCAAGTCGGGATGGTGGGCGATGGCATCAACGACGCACCGGCACTGGCGCGCGCTGACATCGGTTTTGCAATGGGCGCGGCAGGTACGGATACCGCAATCGAGACTGCCGATGTCGCGCTGATGGATGATGACCTTCGCAAGATTCCAGCCTTTGTACGGCTGTCACGGACCACAGCAAGCATCCTGACCCAGAATATTGTGCTGGCCTTAGGTATCAAGGCGGTATTTCTAGTGCTGACGTTTTCTGGCCATGCGACGATGTGGATGGCGGTGTTCGCTGATATGGGTGCAAGTCTGCTGGTAGTGTTTAATGGTCTGCGCCTACTACGCCACAACCAGCTCAAGCACTCAACGACATAGTCATGCCTTAAGCTTGGGCGAAATCGCCAGCTTGCTCAAGCTTGAGGGTTACCGATGCGGTCAATCAGCACATTTAAGTTAGCGGCAAAGGCGAAAAAAGGCGCTGCCCCCCAAATGCGGAAGAGCCCGTCAACAGCGCATTCTATGGGAAATTGCCGGGCATCGGCGTCGCCGATTTGTTGATGTTCGCTCATCAGCGAACGGTTTTTTTTGAAATCATTCACGCACGTGCTAGACCGCTGCGTAAATTTGGACGATGACCCGGTGCGGATAGCCGAACTGACTGAGTAGTTTCGGCCGTGGACGGCAGGTTTTACGCATCAGATCGAGGCTCAGGCTGATGGCTTTTACCAAACCCATCACTTCATCTATCCAATGGGCCCTGCTTAAGGTGCTCAGTGGATACGTCCCTTCGGCACAGCCGCATATGTCCGATCACGTGATCTCAGGAGGATGCAGGTTCTGCTCAATGCGGTGCTGGTTAAAGGGATCTTCCCTGTCAATGTAGCGCATGGCGGACTGGGCATTTTTCCATCCGACGTGTTCCATCAGCGTTCTCAGATCCCACCCATTGGCGGTTGCCCAACTGGCAAAGCCGCGCCGCAGCGAGTGGGCGCTGTACAACTCAGGCGCATCCACGCCGGCTTCATGCAGGATAGTGCGTAGGAGCGGTACCAAGCTATCGATATTCAGTCCGTTAGCGCGGATGTTGCCCCAGCGATCGATAGCGCGGAACACGGGCCCAGCCCTCAATGTCGCTGTGGCGATCCATTCCTCATAAGCGCTGACTGGGCACAGGCGCGACAGCAACGGCACCTTGAAGTTACCTCCCTTGAGCTGGCGATCACCTTTGGTGCGCGGCAAGAAGCAAGTCATCCCTTCGCCAGGCGTGACGTGAACATGCTCGATCTGCAGGCGAGTCAGCTCGTCGCCGCGAAACCCTCGCCAGAAACCGAGCAAGAACAACGCTTTGTTGCGGCGGTACCTCAGCTCGTTAGCCAGTTCTCCCTGGGATTGCGCGGCATCGACTCTGGCCGTCAACCAATGGTCAACCACTATGAGTTGATTGATTTGGAATGGCTTTGCGCGCTTTTCCTGGGCTGGGTGCAGCGTCTGGATGCCGCGCAAGACCTGGCGTACTACCGGTGCCTTGGTCGGGTCTGGAAAGCCTTGGTCGAGATGCCACTGGGCTAATGCGGCCAGTCGCTGACGCAGGGTGTTGACGACGTGCTTACCAGCGCGGTCGGCTAGGTAATGTGCCACGCTATCGGCCGTCGCCGGCAAAAAACCACCCCATTCCACTTCAAAGTCACGGATTGCGCCTTGATAGCTTTTTCGCGTGTTCTCGCGTGTAGCAGCCTGCAGAAAGAGGTCGATATCAGACATGGCATGACAAGGAGAAAAAAGCGGGCGGGAAACGCCGGCGGTAGATCGTTGCGAGCGGCGTCACCAATTATGTCTGCCGCCATCGGCAAATGTACAGCAAACGCGGCCAAAATGGCACAAAAGCAGGTATGACACAGGATAACCTTATATTATCCGGCCTCAATTTCAAGCCGAATATCACCTTGATTTTCGCCAAAAATGGTATGTAATTACATGGTACGTAAGACGTTATCTTATTTCATGGAGTGGCCATGGCTCGTGCTGGACTGTATCATTCGGATGTCAAAAAAGCACGCGATGCCTTGCTTGCGCAGGGGCGTCACCCTTCGGTTGACGCTGTTCGTGTGGCGTTGGGTAACACCGGGTCCAAGACCACTATCCACAAGTACCTCAAGGAACTGGAGGCTGAGGACGGCGGCGCCGGCGGTAAGCGCTCATCGATCAGCGACGCCTTACAGGATCTGGTCGAGCGGTTGGCCGCTCGGCTGCAGGAAGAGGCAGAGGAAGACGTAACGGCGCTCCGCGCTGAAGCCGACGCGAAGGCGGCCGCGCACGTGGTTTCCTTACAAGCGGCCCAGATGGAGAACTCGCAGCTGCGGTCTCGCGTATCGGAGCTTGAAATAGCCCTGGAAAAGCAAGGTGCGGCACTGGTGGCCAGCCAGGCCGATCATCAAAGCGAATCAATCATGCGCCTGGTCGCCGAGCAGCAGGTGGCGGATCTCGTGCAGCGCCTAGCCGAGAACCAGGCACATCACCAATCGCTGGAAGAAAAGCATCTGCATGCGCGCCAAGCGCTGGAGCACTACCGCCAGTCCGTAAAGGAGCAACGCGAAGCCGACATACGGCGCCACGAGCAGCAGGTCCAGCAGGTGCAGGCCGAGCTACGCTTGGCACAGCAAACGATCGCTGTGAAACAAGACGAAACGACCCGCCTGAACCAGGAGGGAGCGAAACTGGTTGCCGAGCTGGCGCACGCTAAGCAGGACCGATATGAGCAACTGACGCGGGGCCGCAAGCTGGAGGAGAAGATCGACACGCTGCAATCCTCGCACACCCACGCTGCCGATACGGAGCGCCAACTCGCCGGAAAAATCGCCGAGGCAGAGCTGCTGGCTGAACAGCTGAGGGACGCCAACGATCAGATGGCGCCCGTCCGGGCCCAAGTTCGCGAACTAGAGCTTTTACTTGCGCAGGCAAACGCGAAGCTGCAGGCGCAGGAGCAAATTGGCGAGCAGATGCGGGCCTACCTCGACAAGATCGCGGCCGTTCCAACAACAGAACGGGCAAATCATTGAGCTTCTCCGGTCGCTACGGCTGAACTCGACGATGCGGGCCTCTGATTGCTTGCTTTAGGCTTCGGCACATTCATGTTCTAATTGTGAAAGGGAGAAGTTCGTGAGCGGAATATGTCAAATTTATTGAGAAGGTAGGTCGATATGGGACAATCAAAAATCAAGCAGCGTGAAGGCTTTCCACCAAAGCTTATCGACGAGTGGGAAGCGGACGATTGCGTCAATTTCGCGGTCGCATTGGCTAGGCTAACTGGCTGGCTGCTTCACGTCGACTGGATCGTCAAATCGCTACCGCCATACGATGATGTATCGGACGACAAACTCTCACCCTTGCGTGTCTACGTCCAAGACAATCGTGAGGGGATTTTTGATGTGCGCGGAGTGAAGACACTTGTCGAATTCCAAGAAAGCACAATTGCCAAACGCGCTATAAAAGTCCTGACGGCATTGAGGATTAATGGCGGAGTGCTCACGCGGTTCTACTCTGAGAACAAGCTATCCACGCTGCCATTGAGAAGCTTGCCGGATGAAAGTAAGATCGCGCAGGCTTTGGAGGCAATCAAGGCAAATCCCACCTATCTCGAAGCAATCCCCCAAAAGCCGCAGTCGCGTATTCCTGTACACGATGCCGCTAGATACACTTTTGGACGGTGCGTCGCTTATGCCGAGGCTATGCATGAGCTGACAGGTCTACAGCCCGTCGCAATCTTGGGGAAGAAGTTTTCCCCACTGTACAGTGCAACGGAGCGCTCTAGCGATGGCTATGTCCACAGTATTGTCGTGCATCCTGACGGAATGGGGGAGGACGCATGGGGTATCGCGCCCATTCAGGATATAGCTGGGCGCTTTGGGGCGGTCGAGTTTGAGATTAGTAGCGATACCCACGGAGAGGTCGTTCAAAATTATCATCGAACTTCCAGCGATATATATGAAGCCGAACTGAAGGTTGCTCGTCAATTGATAGCTCAATATCGACTGGAATCGAGTGCCGCATTACGAGCGAGGCCCCGTCATCCTGGCCGACCCTCTTCTTGAAGTCGCTTGAATGGTCGGCCCCACAAAAGTAAAGTTTGAGAGGTCTATACATGGAAAATCAATTTATCGAAACACCTGAGAATTATGCTGATGCGCTCAAAGAAATAGATGTACTTATGTCAGCAGAACCTGGAGCTTCAAAAGGACGGCGCCTAGAGATTTTGGTGGACCTCGTTCAGAAATATGAGGCGAAACATTTCCCGATGAACCTTCGTACAGAGGCAGATGAGGGCCTGCCGATTGACGAGGAGATCCCTGGCCGGCCTAGCGCCACATCAAACCGGGCACATTAACCGGTATGGTGATTACACACTCGATCAGGAACTACAACTGCCACCGATGAACTACATAACGAGAATTTTCCAATAAATCAAACAGTTACAGCATGATTTGGGTATTTTTACACGAATCACGGCCGCCCCTCCAAAGGCAGATCACTGAGCATCCGTCTATTGCCAATATCAGAATGACAATTATATAATCGTTTTTTGAGAAAATGACCGTTTTGTAATCGTTTTTGAGTCAAATTAATTGTTTTTGCGTGCTTATGTCGATCAGTAGCAGTCCATTCAGCGGCTGGCTAGCCACAGCACCCACGCTGCAGTTGGATTGGCGGACATTTCACTGTGCCGTATGAACAGAAGACGCAACAGTCGCCGGCCTTCGGCCTCAACACGATGGCGCAGCCCGTACATTCATAATAGAACTGGCACGCATCGGTAGGCATGACTTCCTGCTTGCTTAGTCGGCAGTGCGGGCAGGTCAGGGTCGATGTGAGAATTGCCTCGGCCATGGCGTTACTTCCCGACCGTCGACGGGAAGCCCGCATCGGCGGTTGCCTTGGTCAGCAGCGCGATACTGGCCTTGTCCGCATCCAGATGCACCGTTGCGGTCTTGTGCTCGAAATCGATCTTCACATCGCTCACACCTGGAACCTGCTCCAGCGCTTTTTTGACGGTGATCGGGCATGCCGGACAAGTCATATTCTGGACATTGAGGGTGACGGTTTTCGGCGAACTGGCGAAAACCGATCCAGCCAGTAGCAGCGAGAAAATGAAGGTGGGGATGCGCATAGAATATGCTTTCAATAGAACAGCGGGGCATACAAGGGAAATGCCAGCAGCAGTATCACTGGCAACGTAACGAGCCAGTACAGGATGCGTTGGTTCCTGATGACTCGATCTGTAGCGCACGCGTCACCCGGCGCGCAGGCGCGTCGACGCACATAGAGATTGTAGAAGGCCAGGCCGAGAAGCAGCAGCGTCAGGCCGGTGAAATAAGGACTGTACAGTTCAAATGCGATAAGGCGCGACGCCCAACCACCGCCGACGCCAAGCATCAGCAGGACGAGCGGGCCAGCGCAGCATGCAGATGCGCCAAGCGCCGCCAATACCCCAGCGGCCAGAGTGCCTTTCGTTCCGATCGTCATGGCGACTCCAATTGGTTTTACACGAGAATAGGATAAACTCCGTACATAGATACGGAGTCAAGTGCATGATCGAGAAAATGACCATCGGCCGTTTGGCCGGCGCCGCCGGCGTGAACGTGGAAACAATCCGGTTTTACCAGCGTAGCGGGCTAATCGACGAACCGGCGCGGCCGCACGGAGGCTACCGGACCTATGGAGAAGAAGACATCCGTCGGATTCGGTTCATCAAGCGCGCGCAGCGACTTGGCTTCACGCTCGATGAAATTACGAGCTTGCTCAAACTGGAAGGTTCGCTGGCCTGCATCGGCACGCGCGATCTGGCTGCCAGGAAGCTTGCCATGGTGGAGTCAAAATTGGCCGACCTGCAGGCGATGAAAATCGCTCTCACAGGCATGGTTGCGCGGTGCGACAACGAGGAACGGGACGATTACTGCCCAATCATTCAGGCGCTGATCGACGACTGAAATGCAAACCCTTGTAGCCCAGACACGAAAAGC
Source organism: Janthinobacterium sp. 67 (assembly GCF_002797895.1). Lineage (NCBI taxonomy): Bacteria > Pseudomonadati > Pseudomonadota > Betaproteobacteria > Burkholderiales > Oxalobacteraceae > Janthinobacterium > Janthinobacterium sp. 67. The sequence continues at coordinate 192,115 of NZ_PGES01000002.1, forward strand.
CGTTGAGGCCGAGCTGTACTACCATAATGCCATCTTATGATAAGGACCTTCGAAACAAAAGTTGGGTGCGGATCACTTGGCGTTTTCTTAAAAGGACTTTTGTGAGAGCGAGAATCTATCTTGTCGATGATGCATTAGTTGCGGACTGCGAAAGCGGCCTTCGTTTATCGCACTCTGATGCCACTGAACTGGCTGATCTTCTTTGGACAAACGATGTGACATCGGAAGAAGTATCCATGATTGACTGGCATGAGGACGTAGAGCGCGCTCCTCTGTCCGGGCACAAGATAGCCATCTATCAGCGTCTACGCCTGCATGAGCAATCATTGGAGTGACAGCCGGCTTGGCGCACAGGCAGGAGTTGATTAAGTAGCACAGCGGGAGTGCTCAAAATGCTGTTGGCGCACATGTAGATTGAATAGAACACAGGACCCACGACCCACGACATAAAAGTCTATCCATTTATAAAAAAACATCAATAGGAGACTATTGTATCCACGGGGGATAGAGAATTATGTCGCTTTACCATTTCTTTCCATGTAATCAATAGCTTAGTTAGCTTTTCGCGAAAAAAACCGCAATCCCGGCCGACCCTCAGTCCGGGCAAAAACCGCGCTCTTCGAGCGCCTGGTAGACGCCAGCTTGGTAAGCACCCATAGCGCCCCCTCCCTGCAGGACAAGGGCGACCCGCTTCTTTCGGACGGGCGCAGGAGAATTCACGCTGGTGTTCATTTGAATGGAGTCATCTCTCGCATGTAAGTTGGCCGGGGATGGCATGTTGCTGTTGCACGAGACATAGTCTGAAGCTAATCGTGCTCTGCCTCAGCCTTATTTCGAACGTTGAAATTGCGCTTGGTGAACGTTGCCCAGCCCGGCACGTGGTGCAAAACCAGCATGGCATAGATAAGCCCTGTCGTGAGAGCGGCGAGCACGTACATACCAAAACCGCATGCCATGCCAATGGCTGCGGTGGCCCACAAAGTTGCAGCGGTTGTCAAGCCAGCAATTCTGCCTCGCACCTGAAGGATCACCCCAGCGCCAAGAAAACCGATACCTGTGACGACTTGAGCCGCAATTCTCGCAGGATCGGCCGGAGACACATGCCAGGAAATCAAGCTAAAAACGCAAGAGCCGATCGAAATCGCCATGCACGTCCTCACGCCGGCGTCACTGCCTTGCCGTTCTCGATCCCACCCGATCAAGGCGCCGAACAGTGCGGCGAGTATAACGCGCCATGAAAAGAGTAACTCTGTTTTCCAATCCATACCCGCCCATTCAGTTTTGAAAAGTGTTCGACTCACCCGGCTACTCGGTTTCCACCCGGACGTAGGATCGAACATGGATCGCCTGGAAGAGGAGTGCAACTCTTGGCAAGGCCACTGTCGCTCAGCATTATAGGTGTTGATCAGGGTTGCACCAATCGAATTAGCAGGCTGCTGAAATACCAGCCGACGGAAAACGGTCGTATGGCGAAATCATGAGGATTTCGAAATTCGTTTCGTAAAGTGAAAAGTCTTACGCGAACATGACCGTTTTCTCCTGTTTTCGTCGGATTTCGAACCCGTTTTCCCTTACTGCGCGCCCTGCGGACGGATTTGTCCTAGGGAACGCATGCGCACCAAGTTATAAGCCGCCATGTTGAGCACGAACATCTGGTCAACTTTGCGCAGGCCGCGCACCATCACCTGGCGGATACCGCCAATCATCTTGGCCCAGCCAAACCCCTGCTCGATGAGCTTGCGCTTCTGCTGAGAAATCGCGTAGCCCAGGCTCTGGGCAATCGTGTCAGGCACCGCCGAGCTGCGGCCCGACTTGTTCTGCGCCACATGTGGCATCACGTTCATGGCCGCACAGGCCTGGATGAATTCTGCCGCGTCGTACCCCTTATCGGCGCCCACCGTGATCACAATTGCGGGATCGCTCAGCGCTTGCCGCGCATCGTTCACCATCGCCTTCGCCGCTTCCCGTTCAGCATAGCCGTCGGCCTGGGTCACACGCGCATTGGCGATCAGTCCGTGGCGGTTGTCGCTCAGGGTATGGCCCATGTAACGCAGCTCGCTGCCTGTGTTGCCCTTGCGGTACAGGCGCGCTTCGGGATCGGTCTTCGATTGGTGTGTTTCGTTGCTGCGCTTCTTGCCCCTGAAGTCACCGCCGTCGCCATTGCCGTCGCCGCCATCACCGTCTTTGCGCACGAAGCTCTTGTGGCCTGCCCAAGCTTGGATCAAGGTGCCGTCCACGCTGAAATGCTCGCCCGATAGCCAGTTGTTCTGGCCGGCGATGGCCAGCACTTCATTGAAGAATTCGATGACGGCGTCGTGCCGAATGAGGCGCTCGCGGTTCTTGCTGAAAACGCTGGCCACCCAGACGTTGTCGTCCATGGCCAGGCCGATGAACCAGCGGAACAGCAGGTTGTACTGAACCTGTTCCATCAACTGCCGCTCGGAGCGAACGCTGTAGAGCACTTGCAGCAGCATGGCGCGCAGCAGCTTTTCCGGCGCGATGCTGGGGCGGCCGCCTTTGCTTTCCGATTCGTACATGCCGGCGAACAGACCTGCCATCTTTTCCAGCGCCGCGTTGGCCATCTTGCGGACCTCCCGCAGCGGGTGATCTTGGGGAATGAAGTCTTCCAGCTTGCGCATCATGAACAAGCTTTCGGTGAAGGTGTCGGCGCCGCGCATCGATTCTCAGGTAGGGGAACGGGAGTGACAGGATAACATTCAGATCGCCGCTCTGGACGGGCGGCCGCTCTGGTATTTCAGCAGCCTGTTAGGCGGAGCGTGAGTGGCTCGGATTGAAGAAGCCGAGGAACTTTGGTCTTCGGCTAGCCAGTATCGTGACAACTACGTTGACAAACACCGTGGTCGGAACCTAAGTCATTCTTGGCTGTGCCATGAGAGAAAACCGCCCACCATATTTCAAAAAAAATCGCGCTGTCAAGGCGCGATTTTAGATTTTAGTCTAACTACTGCTGCGTCAGCCCTGAGTATGGACGTCATCGGATTACGGCCGGATTGAAAGAATTCCTGATCGGGTCAGTGATGGCCCCGTGGCGACATACTCACTCGGCGGTGGCGCCCTTCGTCGTAAGCGTAACGGTTGTCGCTGAATTCATGGCCGCGACGTTGGCCCCGGTGCAAGTCTTGGTAGCGGTTTGCGGCACGAGCGTTGTCGCGACGATGCTGCTGATCATAGTCATTGCGATAGCCGTAGCTATTGTCGCGCAGCCCCATAATTTGAACGTTGCCATAGCGGCCATTGTTTTGTTGATAGCGCTCCTGCACATTCCGGTCACTGTTTTGCTGGTAGCGCTCAGACATATCCCGGTCTCCCTGGTAGCCATGTTGGGCAAATGCGCTGCCGGTGGTGGCAATGCTCAATACAAAAAAAGCTGATGCAATCAAAGTAGTTTTCATTGTAATTCTCCTCTGGCGAAACTGCGGGGCTGCAGCGACAAAGCCATTACATCGCAAGTTTGGCCTACGAGGTGAAGCAGTTCGGTAAGCAATGCAACTAAACGTATCAGGTCTCCCCCGCGCGAAGACTTCCAACAAACGAGGGTTTATTGGACTCCCGCGCGCGGCCGGCATGTGTGTCATTTTCAGAAGACGACTGCACCAATTGACGGGGCGTAACGCCAGGTGTGCAGTCGGCTCCTGACCACGCAATATCAGAAGTCATCTGCACCAATCTCGACTATGCTCAATACTCGTGTGCACCAAAGCGAGGTGTGAGCATGGCGTCAGACACATTACCAATTGCCGAGCAGGGCGTGGCCACCCTGCCCGATGCGGCATGGGCACAGGCCCGGCACCGGACCGAAATCATCGGGCCGCTGGCAGCGCTTGAAGTGGTTGGGCATGAAGCCGCCGATGCCGCTGCTCAAGCGCTGGGCCTATCCAGGCGGCAGGTGTATGTCCTGATCCGGCGTGCCCGGCAAGGTGCTGGGTTTGTGACGGACCTGGTTCCCGGCCAGTCCGGCGGCGGAAAAGGCAAGGGACGCTTGCCGGAATCAGTTGAGCGCATCATCCGCGAGTTGCTGCAAAAGCGCTTCCTGACCAAGCAGAAGCGTAGCCTGGCGGCGTTCCACCGCGAGGTCGCGCAGGCTTGCAAAGCGCAAAAGCTACGGGTGCCGGCGCGCAACACTTTGGCCCTGCGGATCGCCGGCCTCGACCCGCTCAAGGCCACTCGCCGCCGGGAAGGTCAGGATGCGTCCCGCAGCCTGCAAGGTGTCGGTGGTGAGCCTCCCGCCGTGACCGCGCCACTGGAACAAGTGCAGATTGATCACACGGTCATCGACCTGATCGTGGTGGACGAGCGCGACCGGCAACCGATTGGCCGTCCGTATCTGACCATCGCCATCGACGTGTTTACCCGCTGCGTGCTCGGCATGGTCGTCACGCTGGAAGCGCCGTCATCTGTTTCGGTCGGCCTGTGCCTTGTGCATGTCGCCTGCGACAAGCGTCCCTGGCTGGAGGGTCTGAATATAGAAATGGATTGGCCGATGAGCGGCAAGCCCAGGCTGCTCTACTTGGACAACGCGGCCGAGTTCAAGAGCGAGGCGCTGCGCCGTGGCTGCGAGCAGCACGGCATCCGGTTGGACTATCGTCCGCCAGGGCAGCCGCACTACGGCGGCATCGTGGAACGGATCATCGGTACGGCGATGCAGATGATCCACGATGAATTGCCAGGGACGACCTTCTCCAACCCTGACCAGCGCGGGGACTACGATTCCGAAAACAAGGCCGCCCTGACATTGCGTGAGCTGGAGCGCTGGCTCACGTTGGCGGTGGGCACCTATCACGGCTCTGTGCACAACGGCCTGCTTCAGCCGCCGGCGGCGCGCTGGTCAGAAGCCGTGGCGCGTGTCGGTGTACCGGCTGTCGTCACCCGCGCCTTGGCTTTTTTGGTCGATTTCCTGCCCATCATTCGCCGTACTCTGACTCGCACCGGCTTTGTCATCGACCACATTCACTACTACGCCGATGCGCTCAAACCGTGGATCGCACGACGCGACCGCTTGCCCGCTTTCCTGATCCGGCGCGACCCGCGTGACATCAGCCGTATCTGGGTGCTGGAACCGCAGGGGCAGCATTACCTGGAAATCCCCTACCGTACCTTGTCGCACCCGGCTGTCACCCTCTGGGAACAACGGCAGGCGCTGACGAAATTGCGGCAGCAGGGACGCGAACAGGTGGATGAGTCGGCGCTGTTCCGCATGATCGGGCAGATGCGCGAGATCGTGACCACCGCACAGAAGGCCACGCGCAAGGCGCGGCGCGACGCGGATCGACGCCAGCACCTCAAGGCATCGCCTCCGCCGGACAAGCCGATTCCGCCGAAAACGGACGTTGCTGATCCGCAGGCAGACAACCTGCCTCCGGCCAAACCGTTCGACCAGATCGAGGAGTGGTAGCCGTGGACGAATATCCCATCATCGACTTGTCACACCTGCTGCCAGCGGCACAGGGGCTGGCTCGGCTGCCGGCGGACGAGCGCATCCAGCGCCTTCGCGCCGACCGCTGGATCGGCTACCCGCGCGCGGTCGAGGCGCTGAACCGGCTGGAAACCCTGTATGCGTGGCCAAACAAGCAACGCATGCCCAACCTGCTGCTGGTTGGCCCGACCAACAACGGCAAGTCGATGATCATCGAGAAATTCCGGCGCACGCATCCGGCCAGCTCCGACGCGGACCAGGAACACATGCCGGTGCTGGTCGTGCAGATGCCGTCCGAACCGTCGGTGATCCGCTTCTACGTCGCGCTACTTGCCGCGATGGGGGCACCATTGCGCCCGCGCCCACGGCTGCCGGAAATGGAGCAACTGGCGCTGGCACTGCTGCGCAAGGTCGGCGTGCGCATGCTGGTGATCGACGAGCTGCACAACGTCTTGGCCGGCAACAGCGTCAACCGGCGGGAATTTCTCAACCTGCTGCGCTTCCTCGGCAATGAGCTGCGCATCCCATTGGTCGGGGTCGGCACGCGCGACGCCTACCTGGCCATCCGCTCGGATGACCAATTGGAAAACCGCTTCGAGCCCATGATGCTGCCGGTGTGGGAGGCCAACGACGATTGCTGCTCACTGCTGGCCAGCTTCGCCGCTTCGCTTCCATTGCGGCGACCCTCGTCGATTGCCACGCTGGACATGGCCCGCTACCTGCTCACACGCAGCGAGGGCACCATCGGCGAACTGGCGCACTTGCTGATGGCGGCGGCCCTCGTCGCCGTGGAGAGCGGCGAGGAAGCGATCAACCACCGCACGCTCAGCATGGCCGATTACACCGGCCCAAGCGAGCGGCGTCGGCAATTCGAGCGGGAACTGATGTGAAGCCAGCGCCACGCTGGCCGCTGCATCCGGCTCCCAAGGAAGGCGAAGCCTTGTCTTCATGGCTCAACCGCGTGGCCCTTTGCTATCACATGGAGGTGTCCGACCTGCTGGAGCACGATCTTGGTCACGGCCAGGTTGATGACCTGGATACCGCGCCACCACTGTCGCTGCTGATGATGCTCTTCCAGCGGAGCGGCATCGAGCTGGACCGGCTGCGTTGCATGAGTTTCGCCGGCTGGGTGCCTTGGCTACTGGATAGCCTTGATGATCAGATTCCAGACGCATTGGAAACCTATGCGTTCCAGCTCTCGGTGCTGCTGCCGAAACTCCGCCGTAGGACGCGATCCATCACGAACTGGCGTGCCTGGCTGCCCAGCCAGCCGATACATCGCGCCTGTCCGCTCTGTCTGAACGACCCGGCAAACCAAGCCGTACTGCTTGCATGGAAGCTGCCCCTGATGCTGAGCTGCCCGCTGCATGGTTGCTGGCTGGAATCCTATTGGGGCGTGCCTGGGCGGTTTCTCGGCTGGGATAACGCCGACACTGCGCCGCGCACCGCCAGCGACGCGATTGCAGTGATGGACCGGCGTACCTGGCAGGCACTGACGACCGGCCATGTGGAGCTGCCGCGCCGACGCATCCACGCTGGATTGTGGTTTCGGCTAATACGCACGCTGCTCGATGAGCTGAACACCCCGCTTTCGACGTGCGGAACCTGCGCGGGGTATCTCCGCCAAGTATGGGAAGGCTGCGGGCATCCGCTGCGTGCTGGGCAAAGTCTGTGGCGACCGTATGAAACCCTGAACCCGGCAGTACGATTGCAGATGCTGGAGGCGGCGGCAACGGCAATCAGCTTGATTGAGGTGAGGGATATTAGCCCGCCAGGCGAGCATGCAAAGCTGTTCTGGTCCGAGCCCCAAACCGGGTTCACCAGTGGCCTGCCGGCGAAAGCGCTGAAGCCCGAACCCGTCGATCACTGGCAGCGTGCGGTCAAGGCCATTGATGAGGCCATCATTGAAGCGCGGCACGACCCCGAGACGGCACGCTCGCTGTTCGCGTTGGCTTCCTATGGTCGGCGCGACCCCGCTTCCCTGGAACAGTTGCGCGCTACCTTCGCGAAGGAAGGCATCCCCACGGAATTTTTGTCACATTACGAGCCTGACGAGCCCTTTGCATGTCTTAGACAGAATGACGGGTTAAGTGACAAATTTTGACGACCAGAACTTTCCGGTTCACACTGTCACATAATCGAACGTATATGTGACAGGTGCAAGATGCTGATTGGCTACATGCGGGTATCGAAAGCAGACGGCTCACAGGCCACCGACTTGCAGCGTGATGCACTGATCGCTGCCGGCGTCGATCCGGCCCATCTCTACGAGGATCAAGCGTCGGGCAAACGCGAGGATCGTCCCGGCCTGTTGAGCTGCCTGAAGGCGCTACGACCGGGGGATACGTTGATGGTGTGGAAACTTGACCGGCTCGGGCGCGATCTGCGGCATCTCATCAACACCGTGCATGACCTGACCGGGCGAGGCATCGGTCTGAAAGTGTTGACTGGGCACGGTGCAGCCATTGACACCACGACGGCCGCCGGCAAGTTGGTCTTCGGCATCTTCGCCGCGCTGGCCGAGTTCGAGCGCGAACTGATTACCGAGCGCACGATTGCAGGATTGGCTTCGGCGAGGGCGCGCGGTAGGAAGGGCGGCCGGCCCTTCAAGATGACTGCCGCCAAGTTGCGGCTGGCGATGGCCGCTATGGGGCAGCCCGAAACCAAGGTCGGCGATCTATGTCAGGAACTGGGCATCACAAGACAGACCTTGTATCGGCACATTTCGCCGAAGGGCGAGTTGCGCCTTGATGGCGAGAAACTGCTCAGTCAAGTTTGATGGCAGGACAGCGGTTACTGTAGACGAATCGTGACGACTGGTTGAGTCAGTATGTCCTACCTGTTATCACTTGAACGCCAATAACAGAACGCCTCCGGCGACCATCGAAATGCCGGACCACTCCCTCAGTGACGGGCGTTCGCCCAAAAAGGCGAAAGCAAATACCGCCACCAGGACAAGACTGAGTTTATCCACTGGCGCAACCTTGGATGCATCGCCAATCTTGAGTGCGCGGAAGTAGCAGACCCACGATGCCCCTGTCGCCAAGCCGGACAGCCCGAGAAAAAGCCATGTCTTGGGTGATAACTCCAAGGGGTTGGTCCATTTCCCCGTGTAGGCAACAAACGCCGACAGGACGACGATGATGATGGCCGTGCGGATCAAGGTGGCCAGATCGGAATCAACTCCCTGAATGCCAACCTTGGCAAAAATAGCCGTCAGTGCCGCAAGGATAGCGGACAGCAAAGCCCAATAAAACCACCCCGCCGAATTAACCATTTAGCCTGCCTCCGCGTTTCTCAAACCGCTACCGCATGGGAGCGATAACGGCAACATTTAAGCCAGTTTGCTTCTCTTGATCTGAGAAGTCGAGGCGGATTTCAGCACCGATGCGATTGGCAATCGTCTGGACAATGGATAGTCCCAGACCCGAGCCGATCTGCTCGCTCCCCAGCGTGCGGTAGAAGGGATCAAACACTCGATCCCGTTCAGCCAACGGAATGCCAGGCCCACTGTCCTGAATACGTAGTACGACCTTCCCTTCCGAAACACCCACAGAAAGATCAACACGCCCTCCCTCTGGCGTGTAGCGGATGGCGTTATCGACTAGGTTCTTGACCACAGCGATCATGTCCAGCTCGCTTGCCCACACTTCGGCGTCCAGCGCGCCTTCGACACCGATGTCGATGTGCTTGGCCTCGGCCAGCGGCATGAGGTCTTCCAGCACGCGGCGGTAGATGCTCTGGACAGATACAGGCGACTTCGGCAGGTCGGTGGCCGACTGTGCCTTGGCCAAGGTCAAGAGTTGATCGAGCAGGCTGCGGCCGCGCTCGATCCCTTGGCGCAAAACCGTCAGCCGTTCGCGCGCCACGCTGGACATTTCCGCTTCCGCGAGCCGTTCTGCTTGCAGCGACATGGCTGTCAGCGGCGAACGTAGCTCGTGCGCGGCATCCGCCACAAAGCGGCGCTGAGATTCCATCGACTGGCTGACACGAGCGAGCAGGCGATTGATCGCCACGGCAAACGGACGTACCTCGACCGGAAGGTGGCGGTCTTCGACGGGATGCAGTTCCTGCTCTGCCCGCTGGTCTATTTCCTTGGACAGCGCCGCGATGGGCTGGAACATCTTGCGCACCAGGTCAGCAACGATCAACAGCAGCACCGGCACGAGAATCAAGAAAGGCATCACCGTGCGCAGTGCCCCGTCGCGGGCAATTTCATTGCGGAAACCGGACTCCTGAGCCACAGCAATGCGTTCGCCGCTCGCCGTGGTCTTGACCAGCACGCGAAACGTCTCGCCACCAACTTCCAGCGTGTGCAATCCATCCGCCAAGGTCGCCGGGAGCGGGAGCACGCCTCCTGCATCCACGCCTACCGTAGAGGGACTGACCTCACCCAAGCGCTGGACGATCACGCGCGACTCTTCATCGACATCCTTGAGACGGATATCGGTGGTTGGCACGGCAGGCAACAAGCGCTGGCGATCCATGAGCTGCGCCACCTGGCGCAGTACATCGTCCTGTAGTTCGTGCGCTTCATCGAAGGCGGACAGGAACGAGAATACGCCCGCCACAACGGCCACCACGAGGATGGCCAGCGACAAGGTGAAGGACAGCTTGAGCTGAACTGATTCGTTCAAGCGCCTTTTGAGACCATCCATCCGACCCCCCTGACGTTCTTGATGACCTCGCCACCGAGCTTGCGCCGCAGTGCGTGGATCAGATATTCGACGGCATTGCTTTCGACTTCTTCCCCCCAGCCATAGATGCGATCCTCCAGTTCGCTGCGCGAAAGGATGGCACCAGGCCGAACCAGCAAGGCTTGCAGTAACGAGAACTCGCGGTTGGACAGTTGCACTTGGGGGCCATCATTGGCACAAGCCTCTTTGGTGGCCGGGTCGAGCGTCACCACGCCGTTGCTGAGCACGGGAGCTGCCGTGCCACCTTTGCGCCTCAGGACGGCGCGCATCCGGGCCAGCAGTTCCGCCATCTGAAAGGGCTTGGACACATAGTCGTCGGCCCCGCCATCCAGGCCGCGCAGGCGATCATCCAGACCATCGCGAGCCGTGATGATGAGCAGGGGAACCGGGTTGTCCTTGGCTCGGATGCTGGCCAGCACCTCCAGCCCATCCTTTCCGGGCAGACCGAGGTCGAGTAGCACCAGGTCGTAATGCTGGCAGCCCAGCGTGGTGAGCGCCGTCTGCCCGTCCTTCACCCAGTCGGCGGCGTAGGACGCATCCTTCAATGCGCCCTGGATCGCGTCACCGATCATGGGATCGTCTTCGACAAGCAATACCCGCATTCCCCCTCCGTTCAATCGTTGTTCAATGTGCCGTCCTGGCTGCTCTCTGCCTGAACAGCAGGATCGCAGTCAGCATGAAGGCCAACAGTGCGGCCGATGCCGAATAGCGGCTCAACGCCAGACCACCCGCGCTCAGTGGCTTGTCCAGAAAATCCCCGACCACGGCACCCAGCGGGCGAGTCAGGATGAACGCCGCCCAGAACAGCAGCGTGCGGGACACGCTCGTCCAGTAGTAGGCTGCCACGACCAGCGCGAGCAGCCCGCCGAACACGACGGCCGCACCCGTGTAGCCCAAGCCCGCCGTGTCGGCTGTCCAGTCGCCTAACGCGGTGCCCAGCGTTTGGGAGAACATGATCGTCAGCCAGTAGAAGGCTTCTGCCTTGGGCGAGCTGACCGTGCTCACCGACACGGAGCCGAGGGTGCGATGCCAGACGAAGAGCGAGCCGAGCAGCAAGGCCAGCAGCAAGCTCGAACCTCCAGCGTACCCGATTCCCAGCGATCGATCCGCAAAATCGGCCAATGTCGTGCCGACCGTGGTCGTGGCGATGATGGTTGTCCAGTACAGGAAGGGATGGAAGCCTTTGGCCTTGACCTGCGCGACGACGGCAGCCAGGAAGATCGCCGCGAAGATGGCTGTACCGACCAGGTAGCCCAGGTTCATGGACATCGAAACCGCATCACCGCCAGTTTCACCGAGCGTCGTGGCGGCAATCTTGATGAGCCAGAAGCCCAGCGTGACTTCGGGCACCTTGGCCAGCGCGTGTTCAGTGGATGTTTTCATGGGGCGCGCTCACTTTCCTTCGAGCGTGTTAAAGGTTTTCAGCAGGGCATCCATCGCAGCCTTGCAGTCAGCCTGGCTTGGCGTGTCTGCGCGAAGCGTCGCAAGCGACTTGTCGATGGCCTTGTCGAGCAGATGCCAGTCATCTGCCGCGCGCGGTTTGAGTCCGGCTTCGGCCGAATCCCATGCGACTTCCAAGTCCTTGATGCGTGACTTGGCAGCAGGCAGATCGCCCTTGTCAACGATGGCGGCGACATCGGTGGCGATGCTGCGGAAGGCCGACAGGTCGCCCAGCTTGGATGCAGTTTTGACTTGCAAGGCCGAGACAGTCTGGGCCGGTGTAGTTGATGCCGAGCTTGCGTTGTTCTGATCGGCAGATTTGGAACAACCAGCCGCGAGGACCACGAGCACGGCGGCCGAAATGGCGGCAACAGGGCGAGCGATTGAGTGCTTTATGAGCATGTTTTTCTCCTTGTGTAGAGCGAAGATGGTTATTCGACGAGCTGGGCCGAGCGGCGTCCATTCATGCCGATCTGCGCGACGGCCACCAGCATGACGATCACCGTGAGGAACAAGGCGCTTGTCCACATGGCACCCATGCCAAGGCCGCCATAGGTCTTGGCCTGAGTCAGCAAGTCGCCGAGTGCGGCCCCGAAGGGGCGGGTCAATATGTAGGCGATCCAGAAGGTCAGAACGGCGTTGCCGCCCATGCGCCAGGCGGTATAGGTGATGCCAATCAGCACACCGAACGCCACCGCGCCCCAGGTAAAGCCCAAGCCCAATGCCTCGGTCGCCAAATCGCCAGCAGCCGTGCCCAGCGCGAACGTGCAGAGGATGGCAGCCCAATAGAACAGCTCCCGGCTGCGCGTCACAATGTCGTGAATGGACAGGGTGCGCTCGATCCGATACCAGACGAAGAAGATCGCGGCGAGCGCAACGGCGAACGCCGAGGTGCTGATGTACAGGCTGACGCCAAGGCCATCGGTCAGCAGATCGGTGATCTGGGTGCCGACCACGCTGACCAGTACCACCGTCAGCCAGTAAATCCAAGGGGTATAGCGTCGGGTGCGCAACTGCATGAACAAGGCGGCCGCCAACAGGGCAGCCATGACGGTTCGAGTCACGCCTTGCCCCCACCCTGCGTTGACCGCCAGGAAATCGGCTCCCGTCTCGCCCACCGTGGTGGACATGATCTTGATGATCCAGAACGACAGCGCGACTTCCGGGACTTTATTGAGCCAGCCAGTGGTGCTGCTCGTGGGCAATTTGTTCATGGTGTTCTCCTGCCGGGGGTGAAATGGTTTGCCAGCAGTTTGAACATGCTGACTTAGCCCGCCCATAGGCTCACTCGCGCACCCATCCAAGCGCGATCAACCCGCTGAAAAGCCGCCGATGGATTCCGGTGGCAAGTTGATAACTTGGCAATAGATACCAGTGTGCTTCACGTAACGTCAGCCAGGCACAGATTGCAGCAACGGCGATGGCCCCGAGCATGTCGAATGGGAAGTGCACTCCAAGGTAGATGCGCGCCCAGGCAATGGGAACGCCCAGCAAAGCCAAAGTCACGCCTGCAATTCGTGGGCCTCGTTGCAGCGCGAGGCTGAAGGCAACCGCCCACCACAGCGTCAGGTGATCGCTTGGGAAAGACGAATCGGCAACATGAGGGATGAGGGTGTGACCCAGGCCGATCATGAAAGGTCGGGGATGCAACCAAGCCAGGCCGATGATCTGGTTGATGAGCAGGCCCAGCAATCCCGATGCGCTAGCAACGAGCATCGTCTTGCGGGTAGGCTCGCCGCCGCGAAGCCAGCCGATGCCGATCAGGAGTGGAACCGCCCAGATGAGCTGTTCGGCCAAGAAGGTGGCCAACGTCAGAGCCAAAGCACTGGGATGCTCCGGTGCGTTGAGCCAGAGAAAAAATGTATGGTTGAGTGATTCCATGAGGTCTCCGGGCCGGATCGCCTCCGAGGGAAACGATCCGGCCATACTGTCGGGAGTCAGTCCCGCTTGTCGTGGTCATCATCGTGATCCGCCTTGTCCTCGGCAGACGAGATGACCGTGCCCTTGTCGGCATCGACCCGGACATCGAAGACCTTGGCCCCGCTGACGACTTCCACGTCGTAGACCCAGCCTTGCTTCGAGTTCTCGTACTCGGCGCGTGACGCCTTGCCATTGGCGTGCTGCTCGGCGACGGTGACCGCCTGTGTGAGGGGAATCTTGGCCTTGCTGATTGCCAGTGCGTCGTTTTCCATACCGCCATTGGCGGCGTAGGCGACCGCGCCGGTTGCAGCGATGGCGACGGCCAGAAGGGAAAGTTTGGTATAGCGGTACATGATGCTTCTCCAGAAGAGTGCAGGGATTTGCACAGTGGAGAAGGTACGCAGGCAGACTTAGCTCGCACTGAGCCGGGAAGTTTTCGCTCTCGCCGATGTAGTGTTATCGACTCCTGACAATTGGTGCAGTCGTCTTCTGAAAATGACAATGTGGCGGCCTTTTCAAGCACACCGACAATCCACAATCCCTATCCAATATTCAAAGTCCAGCTATACTGAGTTTTCGTGATTAATTGGACAAGTCGCCATGCTGATCGGCTACGCCCGCGTCTCGACCGACGACCAAAATCTGGACTTGCAGCGCGATGCGTTGCAGGCGGCCGGCTGCGAGCGGGTTTTCGAGGACATGGTGAGCGGTGCCAGGGCGGAGCGCACCGGGCTGGCCACCCTCATGAGCATGCTGCGCGCCGGCGACACGGTGGTCATCTGGCGGCTGGACCGGCTGGGGCGGTCGCTCAAGAACCTCATCGAGCTGGTCGAACGGCTAGAGGCCGCCAAGGTCGGGCTGCGCAGCCTTCAAGAGAACATCGACACCACATCGAGCGGCGGCAAGCTGGTCTTCCACCTGTTCGGCGCACTGGCCGAGTTCGAGCGCAATCTGATCCGCGAGCGCACGCAGGCCGGGCTGCTCGCGGCGCGTGCACGCGGCCGCATGGGCGGACGGCCCAAGCGCCTCGATCCGGCCAAGCTCGCGCTGGCCCTGAAATTGCACCGGGAGCGAAACCATACTGTTGAGGAAATCTGCAAGATGATGGGGATTTCCAAATCCACGCTCTACAACTACCTCGACAAGGCTGACGGTGATGGCGGCCGGGTGGCGTAAGCAGATATCGGTCGAGTCGCTGCTGCAATTGCGGCAGCGACTCGACCGTCTGCCGCACAAAAGTTCGGAGCGCGCCGCCCAGGTGCGGGCCATGTCCGAGCTGTACGGCATCTCCACTTCAACGGTATATCGCGCCCTGACGGAATTTTTGAAACCTCGCGTGATCCACCGCACCGATCACGGCAAGCCTCGCGTGCTGCCGAAATCGGAACTGGAGCGCTACTGCGAGCTGGTCGCCGCCCTCAAGCTGCGCACCACCAACAAGCAGGGCCGCCACCTGTCCACGAAGCGCGCCATCGAGCTGCTGGAAGAGTATGGCGTCGAGACGGCGCAAGGCCTGGTGCGCGCGCCGCAAGGCGTGCTGACGCGCAGCACGGTCAACCAGTACCTCACGCTTTGGCACCTCGACCAGCCGCGTCTGCGCCGCCAGCCGCCAGCGGTACGCTTCCAGGCCGAACACAGCAACGACTGCTGGCAGTTCGATATGTCGCCATCCGACCTCAAGCGGATCGACCGGCCGGAATGGGTGGAGCCAGGTAAGGGCGAACCGACCATGATGCTGTACAGCGTCGTGGACGACCGCAGCGGCGTGCCTTATGTGGAGTACCGCTGCGTTTATGGGGAGGATGCCGAATCGGCGCTGCGCTTCCTGTTCAACGCGATGGCGGCGAAGGCCGACCCTGAATATCCGTTCCAAGGCCGGCCGCTGATGATCTACCTCGACAACGGCCCGGTCGCCAAGAGCCGGGTTTTCCAAAACGTGATGCAGGCGCTGGGCATCGAGTGGATGACGCACATCCCGGCCGGCAAGGACGGCGAGCGGGTTACGGCGCGCTCCAAGGGAAAAGTTGAACGACCGTTCCGCACGGTGAAGGAAGCCCACGAGACGCTGTACCACTTCCACAAACCGGAGACCGAGCAGCAGGCCAACGAATGGCTGATGCGCTACCTGATGCGCTACATTCGCCAGGATCACCGATCCGAGCCGCATTCGCGCATCGAGGACTGGCTTGCCAACTTCCCCAGCGGCGGCATCCGGGAAATGTGCGCATGGGAGCAGTACTGCCGCTTCGCCCGCGAGCCGGAACGGCGCCGGGTGGGAGTGGACGCGCGCGTGTCGGTCGAGGGCACCAGCTACGAAGTCGAGCCGGACATGGCCGGCGAATACGTGCTTCTGCTTTGGGGGCTGTTCGACAACGAACTGTACGTCGAGTACGAAGGCGTGCGCACCGGCCCATACTATCCGGTCGCCGGGCCGATCCCATTAAACCGCTACCGTGCATTCAAGCGTGGCGCGGCCGACGCGCGCGCCGACCGCATCCGCACTCTGGCCGACCAGCTCAAACTGCCCATCGAGGCGCTGGCCGGCAAGGAGCTGCACTTGGCCCCACTAAATCTACCAGGCGAATTGCCAATCCAGCCCTTCAACGCCGAGGCGCACGAATTCCATTTTGCGAACGTCATCGCCGCCAAGCTCGCGATTGCGGACGAGCTGGCCAGGCCGCTGGCCAAGCTGTCGCAAGAGGATCGCGCCGTCATCGACCAGGTGCTGAGCGAGACGCTGACACGCAGCGTCGTGCTCGCTCGCATACGAGATTATTTCCGAAACAAGAAGACTGGAGAGGACCATGCGAGTTGAAGTGATGCAGTACTACGGGCTGACACAGCCGCTCAGCCAGGCCGGCTACTACGAAACCGACCACCACAAGCAGCTGATCAAGGACATCAAGGGCGCGGTCCTTGAGGGGCGGCTGATCGCCCTGTGCGGCGTTGTCGGCAGCGGCAAGACGGTCACGCTGCGCCGCCTTCAGCAGATTTTGAAGGACGAGAACCGCGTGGCTGTCGCCAAGTCGCTATCCGTGGAAAAGCACAGCATCAAGCTGGCCACCTTGATCTCCACGCTCTACTACGACCTGACGCAGGACAAGCAGGTACAAATTCCCAAGCAGAGCGAGAAGCGCGAACGCGAATTGCAGGAAATCGTCAAAAAAGGGAAGCGGCCGGTGGCGCTGTTCGTCGACGAGGCGCACGACCTGAACGGACACACTCTCATCGGCCTCAAGCGCCTGATGGAAGTGGTCGAGGACGCGGGAGGCCGGCTGTCAGTGATCCTGGCCGGCCATCCTAAACTGCGCAACGACCTGCGCCGGCCGACCATGGAGGAAATCGGCTACCGCACCGACATCTTCACGCTCGATGGCGTCGCCGGCAGCCAGCGCGAGTACATCCTGTGGCTGCTTGGCGCGAGCGCGGCCCCGAACACCGATCCCGAGTCGATACTCGACGGCGAAGCAATTGATATCCTGTCCACCAAACTGCGCACGCCGCTACAAGTCCAACTGCACCTGACCCTGGCGCTGGAGGCGGGCTACCAGACCGGCGAGAAGCCCGTCACGGCCGCGCTGGTGGAAACCGTGCTGTCGCGCCAGCTGGACGATCTGGAGCCGACCCTGACCCGCCACGGGTACAGGCTGAAGGATATGGTCGAGCAGTTCGACGCCAAGCCGGCGGAAATCCGCGCGCTGTTCAACAACAAACTCGAACCGGCGCGCACCGCAGAGCTGCGCGACCGGATACTTGCCGCAGGCCTGCCGATCTGATATTGCCCATGAAATTTAAACAATTTACCGTCGCCTCCTGCTTTTCGTCCTTTATGCTGCCGCACGTCCTGTTCTTGAACGAACTGGAGGCGCGGAAGAAGGCGGTCATGAGCTGCTGCCTGGCGTGGAACATCAGCCTGTTTCCTGACGCCGAGCAAGAGGACCACGTCGACAGAATCTGGAAAATGGTCGAGGCCGACAACCAGGAGGCACCACCTCCCGGCTTGGAGCATGGATTCAAGCAGGACCTGCGCATGCTGATCGAGCAGAAACAGGAGCTGTTTCCGTGGACGCACACGAACATCCCAAAGGCAGACTTGATCGGAGCGGGCTTCCACGATGTATTGAGGATCGACACCGGCACCGCCATGACCGAGGAAGTCGAAATCCTTGCTTGGCCGAATCCGACCGGCCTGCCGCTCATTATCGAACATCTGCGGGGCATCCAGAGCGACACGGCCGCCCAGGTCGGACTGCTGGCGCAGGCCAGGCGCGTCCCTGGATCATTCACCGACATCGAGGCAACTCAGATGACGACAGCGTATTGCGTACAGCGGGCCGATCTGGTCGGCTACCGGCACATCCTGACGGTGTGGCGCGACACCCAGCCAGCGGCGAGCGTCAAGCGCGTCATCGACCACTGGCTGGGCGTGCTGGCCGAAATCGAGGCCGATACCAAGGCGGTGTTGAACATCCTGGTCAGTTGCAAATAATTCTGGTTCGCGCCGATGGAATGCAAGTCCGCGCGGATAAATGCAGGTTCATTCGCAGCTAATGCTGGTTTGAGGGGGCCTTCATTCGCAGTTATTCCTGGCCGAGAATCGGCTGGATTGCTGGTCCGGCCCGTTTCGATTGCAGGTCGTTACACCTAGTGTTCCGCACCCGATAATCAAACAAGGAAGTATCGTATGTCGCAAATTGTCATCAGTGAACCAGACATTGTAGCTGCTGTAGCACACCTGCGAGTGCTGCCGTATTCGGCCACGGCATCGATGCCGGTCGAGTGGTCGCGCAAACGATTCTTGGACACGCTTGCGGCCACTTTGAAGGCGAACCCCAAGGCCAATGGCACTTTGCAGGTTGCGCCTGGCGTATGGGCGCTGGTGCAGCCCTTTGGCGTCGATCTGGCCGGTACTGAATTCGACCGGGACGAGCGGCGCCAAGTTTGGGTTCTCCTGCGTTCGGTCGGTACTGATCCCGGCCGCATCGAAACTCTGGCAATTTGATCGAGGAATTTCCATGAACGACGAACGACGTGGGAAGATACAAAAAAAGACGAAGAAAAATGGTACGAAAACTCAGTTGTACAAATTGTTGCCGGTTTAATAATCGGGTACGGAATAATTCGACTAATTAGATTCTTGGTCGAGTCTGCATCCTAAACTAGGATGGAAAACGCGCCCTGGGTGTAAACAAGGAGCTAATATGTATGAAAGTGAAAAATATATCGAACATTCAGCAATCCAATGCGGCGGCGTCGATATCGCTGATACAAGCAAGGGGAACACTCCGACCCGTGATCGCATTTGGGTTGGTGTTGGCATTGAGGGAAAATGGCTGACTTCACGTGAGGTCCGTGAAGTGGCTGCTGCTCTGATAATGACTGCAGATGCGCATGATGCACGTATGACCGATAAAGCAACGATGCCAGACTATCTGGCCGCGATGGATCACGAGAACTCGTAATTTTGTACCGGAGAGAAAGTTGATTTGGAGAGCAGAATGAAACCAGACCAAAAGCAGGATTGTAAAGTATTGACGTCCGAACGCGCTATTGCAACCGCTACTCCGGCTGAGAGGACCGCACACGCAAAGTGTATCGCTGAAGGATATATCGAGTCAGCCGCGACAAGATCGGATTTTGGCGGTGCGGATGGATTCAGCTATGCATACGCGCTTGGCCTGACCGGAGGCTGGTATCACGGTGCCCTTATTTCGGAAGTCGAGATGGATGAATACCGGGCACGATTGGCAGCTGCCATCGTTGATCGTGAAGAGAGAGATGATCTGACGGACGTAGATGAGGAAGGCGCTGAATTGGAGCATTCCTGGTCCATCACGGCGCGTCTAGCCGCGGTCGATGTCGCAGATACGGCTGCGTTGCCGCCGCAACTGGTTGCACTGATTCAAGAGGCTAAAGAACTCCATCCATCTATGGCGATGCTAGCAATCGCCACATCTACTCATTAGTGGGAAATAATGCGATACGGAGACTTGATGCACCCGCTGGATATGACGCAGCTTCAGCTCTCGGATGATATGCGGGCCGACCTAGAAGTGATGCGATACGCTGAGGCATATGACAGGACGCTACGAGCGGAAATTGTAAGCGACCCTGCTACTTGGACGCGTGCGGAAATAGAGGCATACGCCGGCGACGACTGGATGGGATTTTCTCGCCTACGGGGTTATACCGAAGCTGAAATTCATGATTTTCAACAGCGCCTCGACTTGTACCACTGCTTGTTAGTGAAGTATAGCGCCGATGATGTCGGATGGATTGGCTACACGCTGCAAGAAATAACGGGCATTCTTCACCTCACACCGCAGCAAATTCTTAGTCGTGATTTTCACGGCTAACATGAAGGAAATTCGTGCTTATCACGCTCGCCGCACACAATCGTCCAGGTACTCGCGGTGAGGCATGGCGGGTTATCTGAGGTACCCTGACTTTTTCGGACACTCTAGTTTGGTAAACTTCACCAACTGGAGAACTTATGACACGCTCAACAACATACACACCGGAGCTTCGGGAAGAAGCGGTAAAACTGGTCCTGACACAAGGCCTGACGCTGGAAGACGCCGCGTTGCGTCTCACCATTCCCAAGGGCACGCTAGCGAACTGGGTCAGTGCGGCAAGGCGCGGCACGTCGCCCAAAGTAGCCCCTGGTAGCCGCTCCGTGCCGGAGCTTGAGGCTGAGGTAACCAAGCTGCGCAAAGAGCTTGCCGAGGCACGCATGGAGCGCGATATCGTAAAAAAAGCGGCAGCGTACTTTGCGCGGGAGTCGCTGCCAAGTACGCGGTCATGAAGACCTTGCGACTCGAATTTCCTGTCACCATCATGTGCCGCGTCTTTAGCGTCTCGCGCAGCGGTTTCTACGCTTGGGCGAACGGCAAACCGTCGCAGCGGGCGCAGGACGACGCACGCCTGAAGGTCGCCATCGAGGCCGTGCACGCGCAGAGCCGGCAGACTTATGGCCCGTTGCGCATGCAGCCGGAACTGACGGCGCAAGGCTTTCCGGCCGGCCGTGATCGTATCGTCCGTCTGCGTCGCGAGCTCGCCCTGCGCTGCAAGCAAAAGCGCAAGTTCAAGGCCACCACGAACTCGAATCATGACCTGCCGGTGGCCGACAACCTGCTCAATCAGACTTTCGCGCCGACCCGGCCGAACGAAGCCTGGGTGACCGACATCACCTATGTGGCGACCGGCGAGGGCTGGCTTTACCTGGCCGGTATCAAGGACGTGTTCACCTGCGAGCTGGTGGGCTACGCGATGGACGAGCGCATGACGCAAACGCTGACGGCAACAGCACTGTGGAAGGCCGTGCGCAACAAACGCCCCGCGCCGGGCTTGATTCACCACTCCGACCGTGGCAGTCAGTATTGCGCCCACGACTATCAGAAACTGGTGACGCAGTTCGGCATGAAGCCGTCCATGTCGCGCCGAGGAAACTGCTATGACAACGCGCCCATGGAAAGCTTCTGGGGCAGCCTGAAAAACGAGCTGGTGCACCATCAACGTTACGCGACCCGGGCCGACGCGAAAGCCGCAATACAGGAATATATCGAAAGCTTTTACAACCGCCAGCGACGCCATTCGCGCCTTGGCAATGTTCCGCCCGCGTTGTTCGCTGAAAAATTCAGCAAACAGCCGCGGGTGGCTTGAAACAAGAGTGTCCGCTATTGACAGTACACCTCAATCGACAAGCGCATGACGGTTGGTTTCTCCGCTCAGGCGGGGCCGTGGCTGTTGGTAGTGCCGGCGGGCTTGCCACCGGAGGCCTTTGCCGCACGCTGGGTGCATGGCATCATGGATCACGAATTTAAGGTACTACCTGGTCCACCAGGCTGAATGAACGAACAATGCTTTATGAAAAAAAGCACCAAATCCTATTCAGGAAATGGTGCTTTTTCGCTTAGATGAACGGCATTTCTGCCGAAGAACGATAATAGAAACTTACTTTATTGCATGAACTCGACATCCCTTGTCGGCTTTTCCGGGGATAGTCAAGGTGAGGTTGTGATAGATGACGGCTCTGCTATGAAGACGTGTCAATATCGAACATGTCCAATTGTGGGGCCGGTGGTAGTAGTTTCTGGTGCTCAGCATTCGAGATGGACTTCTGCACCAGGTAGTGCTTTAACTCAACTGGAGAAAGATCAAAACGAAGGGAAAGGTTTGCGAAGTATCGATTGCGAAGCGCAATCTCCTGGTACCTTTGGGTGTGGCCAGTTGGGAGGCTGACAATCCCCTGATTCAGCCAGAAGGTGGCAGATTCAGATGCCGACATATTATTGCAATCGATCGACATCGTAGGGTATACGCAGGTGATGAACTCACAGGCTTTTTCTGCATCAACACTGAGTTGGTCGGTCTCGTTGAACCAGGTGGTATTCTTGCCTTTGATTACGCGGTGTGAAAATTGCCTTTCAGGGTGAAGGTATGGGTTCCATAACTCGTCAACCACGCTGCGCATACCTTCGGACGGGGCTTCGTGGTCATATTTCCCCACCTTGAACCATCGTGTGGTTGGAATGGTCAGTTTCGGTGCCTTGTCGGGTTTTGGGATTGAATATCGTCGTCCTAAAATGTTCACCTCATACCAGATGGCCACGGCGGGAAATGCTTCGACGGCTTGATAGTGATTGCTCCAATGCCAATCAATCAGCGCCAGCTGTTGTAAGGAAATGAGTTCAAAAGTTGGGTTGGACATTAGGCGGTTTTCTTTCGTGTCAGCCACGCTGCCTATGAAAATGGCGGCTTCCAATTCTTCCGCCCTGTCCCTTTCGTTGGCATCCACTGACAAGAGGTAACGGAGCATGGATTGTCGAAAATCATATGAATACACGTCTGGCCGGATAGGAATGTAACCAGCTGCGCTGACCGTTCTGCCGACTATCTCGCGCGACTCCATGTCGAATTGAGTTAGCATTAGCAGGTTGCGGAAGTCGTTGAGAGGCCGCATAAAGGCATTTCGTTCAAGAGTCAGCATGCTCTCCATGCTTTTGTCCGCTGCGCCGGTCAAAGTGCAAAATGCGCACCCGGTGCGTGCCCCGCAAGGTTGCTTATTTCCCCCGTCACCCAGCACAACGCCACATACACCATCGTTCGCATCTTGGTAGATGGTGAACAGTCGATGCACACTTTCTGCTGAAATCGGCGACAGATATGGGCTACTTTCTGGCTCCAACAGCATTTCTAGCGTTTCCCAAACATCGGATAGTGTCCAGTTCGCGATGATGCTCAAGACCAACTCGCCGGAAGATCCACGGACTGGTTCATTTGCTGATTCACCGCGACTTTCCATCCGTCCTTTCCGCACGGTCGACTCGTCCAGGCGCGACCCAATTATTGTGACCATTTCACGGCCAGTTTGCGCAATCGATCGCGCGTCCAGTTCGGAGGCCAACCGCTGGGCTGGGTGGTATTTCCAGTCAACGGCACATTGGCGAGCCTTACTGTTTTCTGGAAAGCGCGGAAGCGTGCCGCGTCCGATCGTTGTTACGATGAACGACGATGCCAGCGATGGGTGTGTCAGGTATATCTCTATCGGCAGTGCATGTTCGGAGAAATGCTCGCGCATTTCATCTTGAACGGTCAATAGATGCATTTCCATCAATGGGTTTTCGATGCCAGTGCTGCTGCTGCTGATGTAGTGCGTTGTTGTGATGCCTTCGGCAACAGCTCGACGCACAGCTTCGATCATGAGGACGACACACGAAGTTGAGTCCTTGCCAGAACTGAATCGTAGATGCAGGGAATGACGCTGGCGGATGAGCTCGAGCAGTGTCTCAATGCCCTGCTCCTGGATTGATTTCGAGTGGCCAATATGGCTGGCTTTAGCATCTTGCGGTGTCGTTGATTCGAGCAGTGCCAAGAGTTCGTTGGTCGTGTCGTTACTGGTTGGTCGTGAATGTTGAATGTACATTTTTGAACTCGAGGTTGATCCAACAGGCACCCCATACGGGTGGAGTGCCCGAGGGGTGATTGTTTAGATGGCGTGAGACCATGTATGGATGCCGAAAGCCGGCGTTTAAATTCAGCGAGACTACTCACCTTTGCATGGCAAAGATCAGTGTCGAAGTACTGAACGCGAAATAACCAGCCGAGGTGGGCTTGGTGGTCCAGTCTGCGGGTAGTGCTATGAGGCGGCATCCTGCGGTTGGCATGGCACCAGAAGATGGGATGCGCTCACTCTATGGCAGCATGGCTGTCATAGAGTGGCGCATGGTGTTTCGATTTAAGAAGAGACCACCTTGGTAGTCATTGTTTCCTGATTCACTTGCGGTGGATGGTTTTTGTTTGACTTGATCACGATGTCATCGTCTGCTTGCGCATCGCGCTTCCAGGAAGCCAACGTAACAGGCGGACGTCGACGCATAGCTGCACGATCAGCATCGGTGAGGGTACTGCTTGTAGGTGAGCGGGACATGGTTTTAGGTGCTTTCCGATATAAATGGCGGAGAGCACCACCGAACGGGGGTGTTTCCCCGCTAGGTTGAATGCCGCTATGCGGCTTGGTGTGGTTCGTTGATTAGTCGTGGATGACGCAAGGATCACCGCTCGCATTTGAGCAATGGCGGCACTCTTGCATTTCTTTCATCATTTCTTGGTCTTTTCGGCCCTCGCTCCATGCTGCAAGCAAGGCCGGCGCCGAATTGAATTTTGCTGGGACAGTTGGATAACGATCATTGCAAGACTGGGTTCCCAGCGTGTAAGCAGCAACCAGGCCTTCTATCGGCTGCGCCTCACCTAATTTATGGTGAACTGCGTGTAACTGCACTGGGGCGCTCGAGTGATTATGGATTTGATTGGCTTGCATGTAATTCTCCTAATTGTTTCGTTCGCAATACTTGCGAATGTGTAGATGGCGCGAGGCCGTAGATGGATGCCGTGATTCGGCGTAGATAACTGTGCGGTTACTCACCTGTGCAGGGCAAAGGTCAGTAAGACGGTCCAGTCGAACACACCAGCGCAGGGCTGGTGTGTCATATGGATAAGTGGAGGTTTAAACTTCGATTGCAGCGAGGATTCGGGTCAACTTGGTGGTCAATTCTGGTGTGCTAGAAGTGCTGCGATAGCAGTCATCTTCCAACACCAGGTACCCAGGTTTCGTCATCGTCCCCATAATGGATTGGAACTGGTTATGCGTAGCGCCTTGGGCCTGCATGGCAGCGTAGAGCACGCCGCCAGGAGCGCCCTGCTCGCCGGCTACAGCGACCGCCTCGATGATACCCAGGCTGACTGTTGCAAGAACCATGAGCTGGTCTTTTGTCATTCTGTAACCTCTTGCACATGTATCATCCAAACCGCAGCGGACGGCATACCCTGAATCACGTCCAGGATCTTCGATTCGCTCGGGTGGTGGACCTCGATGTAAGTGCCCTTCTGCAGAGCGCTCAGCATGTACATGCAATCAGCGAGAGTGCGTACTCCATGCTCCTCACCTATTCCAGTGAGCGTCTCGTGCGCGTCCAGCAGTTCTTGCATGAAGCTGGCAGACTTTGCTTTCCCATTGAAGATATTGGTGAGAGCCGCGGTTGCAGCGTCAGATTGTGATTCGGGATCGTCGGGTTCAAATTCGGCCTCGTTGAGCACGCCGTGGCCAATGAGAAAATTGATGATGTTGTCGGTGAAGTCTGTGCAGGAAAAAGCCATTGTATGCTCCAATATAGGCATGGGGCTCCCCTAGCGGGAGAGCCCCACTAGGGTTAAGTTTGTGTAGTAGCCGGGGCTAGCCCAAAGTTACTTGTGCTTGTGAATCACGGCGGTTCGTCCACCAGTCCAGTGCATCTTCTTTTGCGACCTGAACGGCTAGAGGTCGGGTTAAAGCGTGACCTTCGCCAAAGGTTTTTTTCGATCCATTTGGATATATTGCAATAACAGTCCATCCATCCCGTATCCCTCCCACATGGTGAGAAAGCAATACATACGTGGCGCCTCCAAAAAGAACTGATCCAGAGGTACTCAGCTTTCTTAAAAACTGGTCCTCGATCGACTGCGGCAATGCGATACCGTCGCGATTACTAAGAAACACAACTGCTTCGGCGTAACATGCCAGGGGCGCCAATGATGGTGTGGTCTGCACAGGTGTGCGTAGATTTGATGACATGAGTTGACCCAAGTATTTCTTAAAATGCCCAGTTAGCGAAAACCTCTGAGAATGCTTTCGATCTTTTGAGCGATGGCAGATTTGTGAAGTGACTCAAGCGTGTATCTTTATGAGATGCTCAAGCATGTGTTTTGCAAGAACGCCGATAAAATTCTGGATGCCGTCGATATCGAGTGGATTTACGCAGAATGTGGCATACCCGCGATCTCCATAACTCTGGTCAACATGCCACCAGCCAAGCTCATTAGGGTTGATTAGATAAAGTGGATCCATCAGTCAAGACACTTTCCCGACTAATTTAAGCTGTGCCCGTTTCCACTGCTCCAGCTGCTCGGCGCTGACCCGTATTGCTCTCTTCCTGTGACTTCTTCTTGTCGTCACCAAACCGGTCGACGATCAGCGCACCGCCGCCAACCCCGTCGCGGTAGACTTGGTCGGGCGTCTGGTAGCTCAGCGATTGGTGCGGCCGCTCAGCGTTATAGAACGCGAAATACTGCGCCAGGCCCACCGTCAATTCCGCCATATTGGCGTATCCTTTCAGATACACATCCTCGTACTTCACGTTGCGCCACAGCCGCTCGACGAAGATGTTGTCCAGCGCCCGACCGCGCCCGTCCATGCTGATGGCGACGCCTTCGCGCTTGAGCACGTCGGTGAAGGCCGTGCTGGTGAACTGCGAACCCTGATCGCTGTTGAACAACTCCGGCTTGCCATGCTGGCGCAAGGCGTCCTCCAGGCAGTCCACGCAGAACGACGCGTCCATGCTGTTGCTGAGGCGCCAGGACAGCAACTTGCGGCTGTACCAGTCGATGATCGCCACCAAATACGCGAAGCCCCGCGCCAACCGGATGTAGGTGATATCGGTCGACCATACGTGATTAGGACGCGTCACGGGCACACCGCGCAACAGGTACGGATAGACCTTGTGCTGCGGATGCGCTCGGCTCGTATTCGGCCCCGGCGCCATGCCCGCCAGCCCCATGCCGCGCATCAGACGCTGCACGCGCTTGCGGTTGACTACATGGCCCGTCGCGCGCAGGAACACGACCATGCGCCTGCTGCCATAAAAAGGCCGACTGGTGTATTCCTCGTCAATCAGCGCGCTCAGCTTCAGGTCGCTCTCGTCCTCGCATGCCTGCCGGGATGCCGCGTCGATCCGGCGGTACACCGTCGCGCGCGGCACGCTTGCCAGCTCGCATTGGCGCGTCAGCGGCAGCTTCTCGTGCCCGGCTTCGATCCAGCCCAAGCGCGCCTCCTGGCTCACGGCCCCAGCTTTTTTTTAAGCCAGTCCACTTCCATCTTCAGCCGACCGATCTCGCCGTATAGTTTGTCCTCGGGACTGCTTTCATCGATCGGCTTGGGGCCGCGCTTGGTGTCGAACAGCGCGCCGGCGTTCTCCAGGATTTCCTTTTTCCACTGGCCCACCAGCACCGGATGCACGCCGAACTCTTGCGCGATCTCCGTCACCGTCTTGACGCCGCGAACGGCCTCCAGACCGACCTTGGCCTTAAACTCGGCCGTGTGTACCCGACGTTTTTTACCTTCACTCATTTGCTGTCATCCTTTCACGGACCACAGCTTAAACCATCGTCTCAGATTCGGGATCCACTATACTGCGAATGGGTGGGATCTGAGAACGCTGATGGAGCATGTGGGCTGGAAAAATGCCCAGTCCGCCATGCGCTACATCGATCGGGAAGATCCCTTTAACCAGCGCCGCATCGAACAAAACCTGTATCCTCTTTATAGCAAGTAATTAAACAGCTGCAGGTGGACCTTTATGAGGTGTACTGTCAATAGCGGACACTCTTGTTTCAAGCCACCCGCGGCTGTTTGCTGAATTTTTCAGCGAACAACGCGGGCGGAACATTGCCAAGGCGCGAATGGCGTCGCTGGCGGTTGTAAAAGCTTTCGATATATTCCTGTATTGCGGCTTTCGCGTCGGCCCGGGTCGCGTAACGTTGATGGTGCACCAGCTCGTTTTTCAGGCTGCCCCAGAAGCTTTCCATGGGCGCGTTGTCATAGCAGTTTCCTCGGCGCGACATGGACGGCTTCATGCCGAACTGCGTCACCAGTTTCTGATAGTCGTGGGCGCAATACTGACTGCCACGGTCGGAGTGGTGAATCAAGCCCGGCGCGGGGCGTTTGTTGCGCACGGCCTTCCACAGTGCTGTTGCCGTCAGCGTTTGCGTCATGCGCTCGTCCATCGCGTAGCCCACCAGCTCGCAGGTGAACACGTCCTTGATACCGGCCAGGTAAAGCCAGCCCTCGCCGGTCGCCACATAGGTGATGTCGGTCACCCAGGCTTCGTTCGGCCGGGTCGGCGCGAAAGTCTGATTGAGCAGGTTGTCGGCCACCGGCAGGTCATGATTCGAGTTCGTGGTGGCCTTGAACTTGCGCTTTTGCTTGCAGCGCAGGGCGAGCTCGCGACGCAGACGGACGATACGATCACGGCCGGCCGGAAAGCCTTGCGCCGTCAGTTCCGGCTGCATGCGCAACGGGCCATAAGTCTGCCGGCTCTGCGCGTGCACGGCCTCGATGGCGACCTTCAGGCGTGCGTCGTCCTGCGCCCGCTGCGACGGTTTGCCGTTCGCCCAAGCGTAGAAACCGCTGCGCGAGACGCTAAAGACGCGGCACATGATGGTGACAGGAAATTCGAGTCGCAAGGTCTTCATGACCGCGTACTTGGCAGCGACTCCCGCGCAAAGTACGCTGCCGCTTTTTTTACGATATCGCGCTCCATGCGTGCCTCGGCAAGCTCTTTGCGCAGCTTGGTTACCTCAGCCTCAAGCTCCGGCACGGAGCGGCTACCAGGGGCTACTTTGGGCGACGTGCCGCGCCTTGCCGCACTGACCCAGTTCGCTAGCGTGCCCTTGGGAATGGTGAGACGCAACGCGGCGTCTTCCAGCGTCAGGCCTTGTGTCAGGACCAGTTTTACCGCTTCTTCCCGAAGCTCCGGTGTGTATGTTGTTGAGCGTGTCATAAGTTCTCCAGTTGGTGAAGTTTACCAAACTAGAGTGTCCGAAAAAGTCAGGGTACCTCATTAATTCTGACAAGATTGTAATCCTGGCGTTAGACGATTGTCATCTTTCCAAGGTAGACTGAAGACAGAGACCGATGGCGATCTTCACCATCCGCATAACGTGGACACAGCAGTTGAACTAGTGGAAAAGTGACATGCGATTATTAGTGGTTGAGGACGAGCAAAAGGCGGGCGAATATATTCAGAAAGGTCTGAGTGAGTCTGGTTTTGTTGTTGACTTGGCGAGAACTGGGCCCGACGGACTTCACGCTGCCACTACTGCCCATTACGACCTGATCGTGCTTGACGTCATGCTTCCGGGCTTAGACGGTTGGCAAATCATCGCTGAGTTGCGCAAAACGGTTGATACGCCGGTGCTATTTCTTACCGCACGGGATGGGCTCGATGACCGCATCAAAGGTCTGGAGCTTGGTGCGGATGATTACTTAGTTAAGCCATTCGCTTTCGTTGAGTTGCTTGTTCGTATTCGAACGTTGTTGCGCCGAGGGCCGATCAGAGAAGCTGATATTTTTCAGATTGCCGATCTGGAACTAGACATTCCCAAGCGAAGAGTCATACGGGCTGGGGTTCGGATTGATTTGACTGCGAAAGAATTTGCACTTTTGCATCTGCTATCCAAGCGGGTCGGACAGGTTTTGTCCCGGCCGTTAATTGCATCGCAAGTCTGGGACATGAATTTTGATAGCGACACGAACGTGGTGGATGTCGCGGTACGCCGTCTACGGGCAAAAATTGACGACCCCTTCGAAGTCAAACTGATCCATACGATTCGGAGTATGGGCTATGTATTAGAAGATAGACAATGAAGGCCAAGAACTGGTCTCTCACCACGCAGCTGGGGGCGCTCTTCGCCTGCATCTCGGTAATTGTATTTTCGGCCTTAGGCATCTATCTCTATCAAGCTCTCGCGGTGCAGCTCCAAGCACGGGATGATGCAGACCTTGTCGACCGTATTGTGTTCATCAGACATATGCTTGAGGAGACACCGAGTGTAGAGTCGATTCGTGTGGATCCGCACCGTTTTTTAGATGCTGTCGATTTGCATGGCGGCTTTTTGCTCGTTATGCAGGCACAAGACGGTGAAGAATTAACCCGCAATACCCGTGACCGTTCATTCATGCATGCCAGCGGGGCTGTGCCGGTAGAGACGATGCCAGAGCCATCTCACGTACGTGCTGCACTAGGGCATAGCGAACCCAACCTAAGAGTTATTGCTGCGCTGGGTACCGTTGGTTCGACAGGTTCCGTGGTGAAAATCACGCTCGCCAGAAGCGAAGAGAGCCGCGCAGCTGTTCTATCTGCATACAAGTTAAAAGTGCTTGCATCGGGCTTCTTTGGTGCGGTGCTAACAGCCCTACTGGGGTTTCTACTAGTACGTCGCGCGTTGCACAAAGTAAAGCTCATCGCGCAGCAAGCTCAGCAAGTCAGTGCGCACAATTTGGAAGTGCGCTTGCATGCAAAATCAGCACCGAAGGAAATCCAGATACTGGCTGATTCGTTCAATGAGGTGCTTGACCGCCTGCAAAATAGCTTTAATAACCTTTCCCAGTTTGCAGATGACTTGGCACACGATTTGCGTACGCCTCTCAACAATCTGATGGTTCAAACAGAAGTTGCCCTGTCTCAGCCCAGATCATCCGATGAATATCAAAACCTGCTTTCATCTAACTACGAGGAGTTTGGCCGTCTAGCTAGAATGGTGGAAAGCATATTATTTTTGGCGCGGGCTGACCATGACCAAGTTTCGCTAGCAACTGAGCAGCTTGATATGGATGTTGAGCTGACGCGAATCGCCGAGTATTTTGAAGGGCCGGCATCCGACGCAGGGATATCATTCATCGTCATCGCCTCAGGTAAAGTGCTTGCTGATGGGCACCTGCTTCGCCGCGCGGTGAGTAACCTTGTATCGAACGCTCTTCGGTACACGCCGAAGGGCGAAATTATCTTGCTCAAGGCGATAGAGGACGACGACGGGGCCGTAGTTTCTGTTTCCAATCCTGGCCCAGGCATCGCGCAGGAACACCTGTCGCGGTTGTTTGACCGGTTCTACCGTTCCGATAAATCGAGGGCCAGTACGTCAGCCTCCGCTGGATTGGGTCTTTCAATCGTCAAATCCATCATGGCGCTTCACCATGGCCG
This sequence comes from Janthinobacterium sp. 67, assembly GCF_002797895.1. NCBI lineage: Bacteria > Pseudomonadati > Pseudomonadota > Betaproteobacteria > Burkholderiales > Oxalobacteraceae > Janthinobacterium > Janthinobacterium sp. 67. The sequence goes on from NZ_PGES01000002.1 coordinate 222,897, forward strand.
AGCCAGTGTCACGAGTGAGCTTGATGGAGTTACCCAATTCACGCTATTTTTTCCTGGCACGACAGCATCGAACGAAACAGTTAAGCGCTGAAAATGGATTTTTGAGGACAGAAATCTTGTGCTCAGCGGTTAACTAAGCAAGCTGCAGCTCCCAGTATCCGACATCAATCCACTGATCAAATTTACAGCCAACCCGCTTGAACATGGCCACCTTCTCAAATCCTAGGCGCTCGTGCAAAGCAACGCTAGATTCATTGGGCTGCGCAATGCCACCAATGACCACTTGCAGTTGGCGGTGCCGGAGCTCCTCGATCAGGGTACTGTAAAGCTGTCGACCGATGCCCTGACCGACTCCATCGTGCGCCACGTACACCGTTGACTCGACCGAAAAACGATAGGCGCTCCGGGCACGCCAGGGCGTTGCGTAGGCGTAACCTAGTATTTGACCATCGCGTTCAAAGACGTACCACGGCAACTGCGCACCCACAGAAGCGATGCGCTGGGCCATCTCATCGATGGCGACCATCTGCTCTTCAAACGTGATGGTGGAGCTGCTGACGTAATGGTTGTATATCGTGGCGATCGCAGCAGCATCGGCGGTAGTGGCAAGTCGAATCATCAGCGGGATCCAAATAGACGTGAAATGGCAGGAAGGAGCACGGCCGCAAACTACGCACGGCACCCTAAAGTATCATTCTAGCAATAATCCATCCTATGTGGCTTCACGGCGCATTGCGTTGAGTAGGATCGCGCAGAAAAGCTGGTGAAGGCCCTGTGCCTCCCGAGCGGGCCCGCTCCCGTCCTGCGGCCTCTGCCCACCAGATCAACTGGGAAAAGGTGCGTTCGATATAGGAAACCCAACGCGTACTGTCGACTTCAGGTGCAAAGCTGCCATCGGCAGCAAAAACAGTATGTGCTGTCGGAATATGGATCATGGCCGACACCGGCAAACAGCCCAGCTCGGACAGAAAAGCGCGCATACCCACCGCCGCCCGCACACCACCCCACTGGCCCGCCGAATAAGTGACGATGGCGCTGGGCTTGAAGGCAAACAAAGAACTGCCAAAGTGGTTCAGTAAATGCATCAGTGCCGGACTCATTGAATGATTGTATTCAGAACTGACCATCACATACCCATCGGCGCTGGCAATCTCACTGGCCAGTTGCTCCAACGGCAAGGGCGCGCGCCCCTGCGCATAGGAAAAGTGTGGCTTGAACACGTCACCTAGCTCGTAATCGAGCGGATCGATGAGCACCACATTGTGGCCATCATGGCGGCACTGCGCCACGATGGCCTTGGCGACCCGTTCGCCCACGCGCGCAGGCAGGGGCGGTGTGCTGGTGCGAATAGAACCGAGAAACACCAGAATTTTCATCTTCATCTTACCCTTTCCAGCCAAAACCTCGGCTAGGTCATCGTGCAGTGAAAACCCGGCGAACGGGCCAACATGAAAACAGCCTATTTGCTTGGCGTCTCGTGATTCATGGCCGCTTCGGCGAGGGCGCGTACTTCGGCCGGCATGGATTCCTTGCGCTCGCTATAGCGGCTGGTCAGGTAATCCGAGCGATCGCGCACCACCAGGGTGAATTTATACAATTCCTCCATGACGTCGACCAGGCGGTCGTAATATGGCGACGGCTTCATGCGGTCGTTTTCGTCGAATTCCTGGTATGCCTTGGCAACGGACGACTGGTTCGGAATGGTCACCATGCGCATCCAGCGGCCCAGCACGCGCAAGCCGTTGACGGCGTTGAACGATTGCGAGCCGCCCGACACTTGCATCACCGCAAGGGTCCGCCCCTGCGTCGGACGCACGCTGCCCATTTCCAGCGGCAGCCAGTCAATTTGTGACTTGAACACACCTGTCACAGCGCCATGGCGTTCCGGACTGCACCAAACCTGGCCTTCCGACCAGAGCGACAGCTCGCGCAGCTCCTGCACCTTGGGATGGTCAGGGCTGACGCTGTCGACCATGGGCAAGCCATGCGGGTCGAAAACCCGCGTCTCGGCGCCAAAATTCTGCAGCAGCCGCTCCGCCTCCAGAGTCAGCAAGCGGCTGAACGAGCGTTCACGTAGCGAGCCGTACAGCAAGAGCATGCGCGGCGGATGCGTTGCCACCGTCGCTGGCATAAGTTTATCAACCGTCGGCGTATCGAGGTGCGCAGCACTGATATTGGGCAAGTCCTTGACTGGCTTATACATGGGGCACCACCCGCTTTCCTTGCGCATCGATGACCGCCTCGCCGTCTTCTTTGGCAAACGTGCCCAGTTGCGGCAAGGGCAGAACGTCAAGCACCAACTCCGATGGGCGGCATAGGCGCACGCCAAGCGGCGTGACCACGAACGGACGATTGATAAGGATGGGATGGGCCAGCATGGCGTCCAACAGTGCCTCGTCGCTGATTTGGGCCTGGTCGAGACCCAGTTCCAGGTACGGCGTACCTTTCTGGCGAATGGCCTCGCGCACGCTCAAGCCAGCACGGGCAATCAAATCGACCAGGGTCTCGCGCATTGGCGGTTGCTGCAGGTATTCGATGACCTGCGGCTCAGTGCCAGTATTGCGGATTAACGCCAGGGTGTTGCGCGAAGTGCCACAGGCCGGGTTGTGATAAATAGTGATATCCATAATAAATCCTTTCCTTAATAACTGAGGCGCAGTGCCAGCGCCGCCAGGGTCACCAGCAACACAGGCAAGGTGAGGACGATGCCGACGCGGAAGTAATAACCCCAGGAGATGTGAATCTTCTTACTGTCGAGGACATGCAGCCACAACAGGGTCGCCAGGCTGCCGATAGGGGTAATTTTCGGCCCCAGGTCACTGCCAATGACATTGGCATAAATCATCGCCTCGCGCACGGCGCCCTGCGCTGAGGTAGGATCGATCGACAAGGCCCCGATTAGCACCGTCGGCATATTGTTCATGATCGAGGACAGGACGGCCGTCAGCACGCCTGTGCCCATGGCCGCGCCCCATACGCCATATTGGGCAAAGTAATTGAGTACGCCAGTCAGGTAGCCGGTCAGGCCCGCGTTGCGCAGGCCATATACGACCAGATACATGCCCAGAGAAAAAACAACGATCTGCCATGGTGCATTGCGAATGACTTCGCGCGTGGGTATCACATGGCCTTTAGCGGCGACAGCCAGCAACAGAGCGGCGCCAACGGCGGCCACGGCACTGATCGGCACGCCCAGGCTCTCAAGCCAGAAAAAGCCGATCAGCAGCAGCGCCAGGACCAGCCAGCCGGCCTTGAAGGTCGCCATGTCGCGGATCGCGGCGCCGGGGCGTTTGAGCTGGGAGACGTCATAGTCTTGCGGGATGTCCTTGCGGAAAAACCACATCAGTGCAAGCAGGGTCGCTATCACTGCCACCGCGTTGACCGGCACCATCACGGCCGCATACTCGGCAAAGCCGATCTTGAAATAGTCGGCCGAAACGATATTGACCAGGTTCGACACCACCAGCGGCAGGCTGGCCGTGTCGGCGATAAAGCCGGCCGCCATCACGAAGGCCAACGTAGCTTTGGCTGAAAACTTCAGTTCGAGCAACATGGCGATCACGATAGGCGTCAGTATCAGCGCCGCACCATCGTTGGCAAACAACGCAGCGACAGCGGCGCCCAGCAGGACCAGCAAGACAAACAACTTGCGGCCGCTACCACCTCCCCAGCGTGCCACGTGCAGCGCGGCCCACTCGAAGAAACCGGCCTTGTCGAGCAGCAGGCTGATGATGATGACGGCGATAAACGTGCCGGTTGCATTCCAGACGATGTGCCAGACGACGGGCATGTCCGACAACTGGATGACACCAGCCAGCAGCGCGACGCCAGCGCCGATGGCCGCGCTCCAGCCAATACCCAAGCCACGCGGCTGCCAGATAACCAGTACCAGAGTCGCCAAGAAAATCAGGAAAGCAGTCAACATACGAGCGCCTCCTTGGGGGCAGCCGGGGCAAAGACACTAGAAATGTTGTCGAGTTCAGCTTTCAGGCGTACAGGGTCATGCTGCAGCTGCTCTAGCGGCAAGGCGAAGAAAGCCTCGATGCGTGCGCGCAGAATGCCATACGTCACCCGGAAAGCAGCGTCCTTTTCTGCGTCCGTCCCCGTGACATGGCCGGGATCGTCTACACCCCAGTGGCTACGAAGCACTGGGCCCAGGTAGGCCGGGCACGTCTCGCCAGCGGCGCTGGCACACACGGTGATGACGATATCGGGCACGGAAGGCAGAGCGTCCCAGGACTTGCTGTAATACCCCAGGGTCGATATCTGCTCGTTGGCCAGCAACGCCAGTGCTCCTGGGTGCAGCGCCCCGGCCGGATGACTGCCTGCGCTCAGCGCATGCCAGCCTGCCGGCGCCAGATGATTGAAAGTCGCTTCTGCCAGGATGGATCGGCAAGAGTTGCCGGTACACAAAAAAAGAACGTTCATGAAATTATCGCAAAATAGTGAAAAGTAAGGCATGCCCGTTATCAACAGGCATGCCGGGGCGCTCGCCTACTAGACGGCGCTTTGTCCAATTGCCTTGATCTCGTGCTGGATCGCGTTTTTTTCGAGCATGTGCAGCGGCAAACTGACGAAAACGTTCATCCGGGTCATGATCTGCCGGAACACCTTATGGAATACCTCGCGCTTTTCTGCGTCGGTGCCAGTAGCTGCAGCCGGATCTTCGAATCCCCAGTGCGCCGAAAGCGGATGACCTGGCCAGTATGGGCAGACTTCGCCGGCGGCGTTGTCGCACACAGTAATGATGAAGTCCATGTGTGGTGCGTCTGGAGTACCGAATTCATCCCAGCTCTTGCTGCGCAGTTTATCGAGCGGATAGCCGGTCGCTTCAATTTGCTCGATGGCGAATGGGTTGACGCTGCCGCCCGGGTGGCTGCCAGCCGAAAAGCCACGGAAGCGGCCCTTGCCCATGGTGGAGACCAGCGCCTCGGCCATCACGCTACGGGCTGAGTTGCCGGTACAGAGAAACAACACGTTGTACACTTTGTCGGTCATGACGAATCCTTTAATCACTGCGTTGGTTGGGGGGCGATTCAATTTGTACGTTTGGATTCATGCGGCATCACAGGCTGCGCCTTGCGCAGTAGTGCAAGGCGCGCCGCCGCAGCAGTTTTCGGTCAAAAAGCCGATCAGGGCATTCATGCTGTCGATATGCGCGGCGTAGATGACAAAGCGTCCATCTTGGCGCGGCACGATCAGGTCCGCGTGCACCAGTTCCTTCAAGTGAAATGACAGGGAAGATGGCGGGATGCCCAGCTGTTCGGCAATCTTCGTTGCCGCCATCCCTTGCGGTCCGGTCTGGACAAGCAAGCGAAAGATGGCCAGGCGTGACTCCTGTGCCAGTGCCGCCAACGCAGCGATGACATTTTTAGTTTCCATGTGCACTCCTTTTAATTTCATATTTCTATAATAATCGAATTATGAAATTAATGTAAACCTATTTTTATGCGCGGCTATCGATTCACCTTGGTACGGAACTCTTGACGTCCTGGTCTTCTCCAGACGTATCGACATACCAATTAGCTGAATCTTCGTACTCAGTGGCAGAGGTGTGCGTCTCTCAGCACGTTGGAAACTCTGGTATCGCATGTATCTGGCGACAAACGACTTATCGAGAGGTAATAAGCTGCTCAATCAAATGGCGGTACTGCTAGCGCTTAAAGCGAATGCTTGGCGGCCGCAACGACGGCATGCCTATCTTCACACTCGACCTACTCTTGATAAACCATTGCTGCGCCTAGCATGTTGCCGCAAGAAAGTCGCGGTTCCACTTCGAACCTGCTACCTTAATCAAATTATCAAGGTTTCTGTAATGAAAATGTAATGTTTCAGTCATTCGGGTGTGCGGGTCCCCTACGTAGAATAGCTTCATCGGATCCGCAACTTCATTCACCCGCACCTGAAAAATAAGGACATTCCAATGAAATCCATCAAAGCCAACATCGTCGCCGTTTTTGCTGTCATCGCTCTCAGCCCGCTTGCCGCGATGGCACACCAAGGCGAAATGCACTCGAATCCAGCGTTTGGCAGTGCTGCTCCGGCGCCGGCCGCCACGCGCACTATCACGATTTCATCGACTACGAAGTATGTGAATGTCGCCCAGGGCGACGTCGTCAAGTTTGATGTGGATGGTAAGACGTTCACTTGGCAGTTCGATACGCTACGAGCCAATTCGAGCTTTGACTTTTCGGCAATTGCGCCGTCTGGCGTGAATACCCACGGCGTACGTGTGTACGTGGCACCTAACCCGACCTACGCCAACTAATTACATGTACGCCCGCCAGTGTACTGCTGGCTCATGAAGTTATTGAGATTTGCGGGACGACCAGTGCAGATGAAAGATGACCCATTGATCGCCCTGTTTTTCGAGCAAAGCTGTTTCCGTGCCGAATAAGTGCACATTTTTGCCCTGGAATTGTCCTGTGGTCTCTGTTTCCTGCATCACGACGGCCAGGTTTCCATCAATACGTTCGTTTTGTTTTAGGACTTTGCTTTTAGTGGCCTTAGCAAAGGCGGTATCGGCTGGCAGGTGATGGCCAGCGTATTCATCACGTGAACGCTCAACATGCCCAGATTCGTAAATTTTAATTTCAGGGCTAAGCAAAGTGCTCGCCTGCTCGGATATTCCGCTGGCGAGCGCTTCGTGAAATGCAGCAACAGTTTCAGTTGGTGTGGCGGCGTATAGGGGAAGACTGAATACGGAAATAGCGATCAGGGAAGTAAGTTGGCGCACGAGGTCTCCAGTGTTTTTGTTTATATGATGAATTGCAGTGATGCAATTAAATCAGCGGGCGGTGATTGTGACAAGGTGGAAGTGAAAATACTCTGGAAAACTGAAATTCGCTTGACCTTCCGCCAGTTGGAAGGTGTAGCGTAAAAAGGCGATTTCATCTCAGGTGGTTCAGGTAATTTGCAAGGAACTTAGTTGTCCGTCATAGGGAAGATACTGCAGATGAATTTCATGCTGACGCGCATTGTAAGCAACCGGGCCGAAATAGGTGCAGGACAGCGTACGCCTTACTCTACCTTTGGAGGCAACAATAGCCGCCACTCATTCCTCGCGTCCCTTGAGCTCCCTCCACACCACTTTCCCCGCCACCTCCTGAAATCATGCACTGGCGTTCGCCTCACCTCGTGCTGTATCCACCCAGTAACCAGTCATTTTGAAAGAGAATCATGCAACGCTTCCACTTATTGCTTCTGGCAACGGTTAGCTTCTCGCCGGTTGTCTATGCACAATCCACTCAACCCGCGAGCACCACGGCGACAGTGACGGATGCTAAGGCCATTGTGCCGCCGTTGAAATATGTTTCTGCTTTTGCGGATGCTAAGCCGATTGGGGAGCCCCCGATATCTCCAGATAAGGCCTGGATTCAGGCAAATAAAGAAGTGACAGGGGACTCTCAGCATGGCGATCTGGGGGACATGTCGATGGAAATGGTACCCGGTGCAAAAAGCCAGGAAGAACCCAAGCCGTCTTCGGCGAACGATCCGCACAAAGGCCATCAAATGAACATGAAAGGCAAATGACATGAAGCGACTATCGTTGCCAACACCCAATCGGGTAGCTACTGTATTCGGTGTCATATTTCTTGCAGGTTGCGCCAGCTTTTCACCGGATGGTGGATTAAATGATGTCTCTCGGCTAACGCAAGAGAGGATTGGACAGGTCAAGCCCTTCACGAAAGAGACGCTGAAAGATAGCCAACAGTCCACTTCACAGGTGCAATCACTGCTGTCCGCGCCACTGACGCCTGAATCTGCGGTTCAGATTGCGCTGCTCAATAATGCAGCGCTGAAGATCTCCTTCGCTGAATTGGGCGTCTCGGAGGCTGAGTTTGTACAAGCTGGACGGATGCGCAATCCAAGTTTTAGTTTCGGCCGCGTCAGTGGTGGTGGCGATGCGGAAATCGATCGCAGTGTGATGTTTGATATTGCGGGCCTGCTGACGTTGCCCACGCGTCGCCGCGTTGAGCAAGGACGCTTTGAGCAAGCCAAGTTGCTAACAGCTGCTCAGGCTGTGCAGTTGGCGGCAGAAACCCGTCGGGCATATTTTATGGCCGTTGCGGCGGCCCAATCGGCCGCTTTCGCGGAGCAAGTGCGTGGCGCCGCCGAGGCATCATCGCAACTCGCCGACAGCATGACCAAGGTTGGAAACTGGAGCACACTTGATCAGGCCCGTGAGCGTGCGTTTTACCAAGATGCGTTGACACAATTAGCGAGGACCAGGCATGAAGCAACAGCCACGCGCGAACAGCTCATTCGCCTCCTGGGCCTGTGGGGAGAGCAGCAAAATTTCGTCCTGCCTGACAGATTGCCTCCACTGCCGGAAAAGCCGCAGGAAACGAACAATGCGGAAGCACAGGCAATGTCGCAACGTCTCGATATGCTGTCGGCCCGCCGCGATACCGAGGCAACGGCCGCGGCACTTGGCTTGACAAAGGCAACTGGCTTCATCAACGTTTTTGATGCCGGCTACACCAATAAGAGTACGACAGGTTTGCCACGCGAGAGCGGCTACCAGATTTCCCTTGAATTACCAATTTTCGATTGGGGTGGCGCCAAGGTCGCGCGGGCCGAGGCGCTCTACATGCAGTCCGTTCATCGCACCACCGACACTGCCGTGCGGGCGCGCTCGGAAGTTCGGGAGGCGTACTCCGCATACCGCACTAGCTATGACATCGCCCGTCATTATCGTGACGATGTTGTGCCGCTGCGGAAAAAAATATCCGACGAGGTTCTGCTTCGCTACAACGGGATGCTTGCCAGCGTATTCGAATTACTGGCAGATTCGCGCGAGCAACTGGTGAGCGTAAATGCCGCCATCGAAACCCAGCGCGACTTTTGGATTGCAGAAACCAAACTTCAATCCGCCATCAACAGCGGAAATACGAACGATACAAGGGCCATGCCATGATTTCACGTAGAGATTTTTTCAGAGGTGCAGGTGCTGTAGCGGTAAGCGCCGCTGCCGTTAGCAAGGCCGGTGCCGCGTCATTGCCTGAGGCCATGTTGATGGACAATGCCAAGACGCACATCCCTCCGGTGCCACCCACTGGCCGGCCCTACAATCCGGTCGTGACCCTGAATGGCTGGTCATTGCCATGGCGGATGAATAACGGCGTAAAAGAATTCCATCTCGTTGCCGAACCCGTGGTGCGTGAACTTGCACCAGGGATGAAAGCCAACCTTTGGGGCTATAACGGGCAATCCCCAGGCCCGACAATTGAAGTGGTCGAAGGTGACCGGGTGCGTATTTTCGTGACCAACAAGCTACCTGAGCACACCAGTGTTCATTGGCATGGCCAGCGCTTGCCGAACGGTATGGATGGCGTAACGGGCCTCAATCAACCGGGTATCGCTCCGGGAAAGACTTTCGTCTACGAATTCGAGGCCAAACGGCCAGGTACATTTATGTATCATCCCCACGCCGACGAGATGGCCCAGATGGCGATGGGGATGATGGGCTTCTGGGTGACCCATCCAAAGGATCCATCGCTCCATGCTGTGGACCGTGATTTCGTTTTCCTGCTCAACGCGTATGACGTGGAGCCGGGAAGCTATACGCCGAAGATCAACACCATGCTGGACTTCAACCTGTGGACATTCAATAGCCGCGTCTTCCCCGGCATTGATTCATTGCCTGTGCGCCAAGGTGACAAGGTACGCATCCGTGTCGGTAACCTGACGATGACGAATCACCCTATTCATATACATGGCCATGAGTTTTTCGTCACTGGTACGGATGGCGGCTGGACACCACCGGCGTCGCGCTGGCCTGAAGTCACCACCGATGTCGCAGTTGGGCAAATGCGCGCCATCGAGTTCGTCGCTACTGATCTGGGTGACTGGGCACTTCACTGCCATAAATCCCACCATACCATGAATGCAATGGGCCATTCGGTACCGACAATGATTGGCGTCAACCATCGCGGGGTTGCTGAAAAAATTAACAAAATCGTCCCTGAATATATGGTGATGGGCGACAAGGGCGGCTCCATGGGAGGCATGGAAATGCCGCTACCAGATAATACTTTACCGATGATGACGGGTGAAGGACCGTTCGGTGGGGTTGAGATGGGGGGAATGTTTACCGTCTTGAAGGTGCGCAAGGACCAGAAGCGCGGCGACTACTCCGATCCTGGCTGGTACAAGCATCCGGCCGGAACCGTGGCATACGAGTGGACGGGTAACCTTCCTGAGCCAGAACGTGCAACTAACGCTGGGGGGCAGTCGATGCCGACGATGAACAAACCCAATATTGAAGTTACTGTTCGTAAACCGACCGGACATAGCGGTCACTAATTTTTTTTAACTGAAAGGAAACATCATGAAAAACCTGCACAAAGTTGTATTGGCAACCTTGATTGGCCTGTCATCCGTGGCAACGACCTCCGTGGCGCTCGCACAGCAGCAGAGCGCCTCCGCGACGCAAGACGCGATGAGCGAAGGGGAAATCAAGAAAGTGGATAAGGACGCCGGCAAGCTGACCATCAAACATGGCGAGCTGAAGAACTTGGGCATGCCTGGGATGACTATGATGTTCAAGGTCAAAGAGCCGTCGATGCTTGACAAGGTCAAACAAGGCGACAAAGTACGTTTCGTGGTGGAAAAAGTTGGCGGTGCATTGACGGTCACTTCCATCGAAGCAGTAAAGTAAATTTAACAAAGAGAGTTGAACATGAAGACACTGCGGAAAATGATTCTTGCCACATCCATTGTGGCGGCAACGCTGGCTACCCCATTTGCCTTGGCACATGCGAGCTTGAAGAGCTCCAATCCCGAGGCAGGTGCCTCCCTGGCAGTTGCACCAAAGGAGATTGCGCTGACCTTCAACGAGAAGGTGGAAGAAGCCTTTAGCTCAATCACTCTGAGCGATGACGAAGGCAAAGCCGTTGCTGCAGACAAGGCAAAGGTTGATGCAGCAAATCCGGCCATCTTACGCTTGGAAGTACCGACATTGAATGCTGGCGCCTATACCGTGAGCTGGGCAGTTGCAGGGCACGATGGACACCGTCGCAAAGGCGACTTTAAGTTCACGGTGAAATAAATGGATGCAGTCTCGCTGTTGCAAGTCAGTTCAGCTTTGCTGCTGAACCTCGGCTTTGCCTGGCTCGTTGGATCATGGTTTGCACGCTACTGGATGCGTTCTAGCGGTGTCGATCATGATCATTTCGAACCAGCGCTGCGCAAACTTGACTTGATGGCAGCGGCAATCAGCATGGTTGGTAGTGCATCGGCACTATTGAGCGCGACGGCGGTCATGGGAGGTGTAGGGCTACGCGAAGCGTGCCCGATGTTTTGGATGATGGTGTCGACAACTGACTACGGACATGCAGGCTGCGCCATTGTTGTGACGATGCTTGTTCTCTTTATTGTTCGATTTGTAGGCGGAGTCGGCCGCAGCAGCGATATTGCTGTCGTTCTGCTTTTGGCTATTTTTTCTGCAACACGGGCGTCCATGGGGCATGCGGGCGAGGAAGGCTTCTGGACCATTCCGCTAGCGGTTGAAGCGATCCATTATTTTGCCATCGGCCTATGGACTGGTGCAGTGATGGTTTCCGGCTGGTTTGTTCTACATAAGTCGCGGATAAGGAAATTTGATACGGGTACCACCGATCAATACCTAGAATTGATGTCCCAGGCAGCAATGCTTGCAGTAGTTGCCATTGTTGCTACTGGAATTTACAGCGCATGGCACCGAGTGGGGAGCTCAGAGCATCTTGTTCATACCACCTATGGCATCACCTTACTGGTCAAAGTTGCAATGGTCCTTCTTGCCGTCGCCTTGGGCGGCTACAACAAATTTCTTGGATTGCCTGCCGCCTCCCGCTCCTCCCGCGGCGTCACTCTGGTGAGAGTCGTTTTACAAGTAGAGACCTTGCTACTGCTCGGTGCACTGTTTGCGGCGGCAATTCTTACCACTCAACAACCACCTACCGCGATGTAATGTCGCGACGGTTTTCTACAAGGGAGTACGATATGAAAAAGATGACCTTAAATGCAATTGCAGTAATGTTACTGGCCAGTTTGAGCACTTTCAGCATTGCTGCGGTACCGGATAGCAACCCAGCAGCACATAGTGGCCACCAGCATGGCGCAAATGAGCAGAGCGCATCTCTTGTGGGCAAGGCGGGTGACCCGAAAAAAGCGACGCGTACCGTCACTGTCGATATGAACGACACCATGCGTTTTAACCCAGCGTCTATCGCCGTGAAACGGGGCGAGACTATTCGCTTTGTCGTCAACAATTCCGGCAAGATCAAGCATGAGATGGTCATTGGTTCTGAGAGCGAGTTGAAAGAACATGCCCAACAAATGGCAAAGTTTCCGGAGATGGAGCATGCGGAACCCAATCAGGTGACCCTGACGCCTGGGAAATCGGGAACCATTGTCTGGCAGTTCGACAAAGCCGGCAAAGTGGAATTTGCGTGCTTACAACCCGGCCACTTTGAGGCGGGCATGAAGGGGCAGGTAGTGGTTTCTGCCAAATAGATGACTTCATTCGGCGGGAATGTTCAATTCCCGCCGTTGCCGCAATAGCTGGTTCCACCACAGCCAACGAAACAGGCGAATCTGGCCAAGGAGTGATTCATGAGTAGAACTGACGCCGAGCATCATGCACACGAGCATCATCACGACAGCCACAGTAAAACTGAACCCGACGATGCGCGGCTGGCAGTAGACGAAAAACCATTCATTGACCCGGTATGCGGTATGCACGTTGGCGCAAATCCCGAAAAAGAAATCACCTACAAAAGTATGGTCTACCACTTCTGTAGCGGAAAGTGCATGACAAAGTTCAACGCAGCGCCAGATTCCTTTATCGATAAAGCGAATGCGGCACCCAACCCTGCGCATGCCCCCCAGGAGGGAGCAGTCTACACCTGCCCGATGCACCCCGAGATTCGCCAGCCAGCACCGGGAACTTGCCCTATTTGCGGCATGTCGCTCGAACCTGAAATGCCGACGCTAGATGAGGCGGAAAACCCGGAGCTAGTCGATTTTCGCCATCGTTTCTGGTGGACGCTGCCTCTTACCTTAGTGGTGTTCTTACTGGCGATGTTTGGGCATGTGTTCCTTTCTATGGGGCTGCCAGGCCAAAACTGGATTGAATTCGCATTAAGTACACCTGTCGTACTGTGGGCCGGCTGGCCATTTTTCAGACGCTGGGCGCAATCGCTGGCACGCATGAGCCCGAATATGTGGACTTTGATTGGCTTTGGCGTAATGGCTGCTTATGGCTATAGTGTCGTCGCCACAATCGCACCGGGCCTCTTCCCGCTTACCTTTGCTGCACATGGCCGCATAGGCGTATATTTTGAAGCAGCGGCAGTCATTGTTTCGCTCACGCTTCTTGGACAGATACTTGAGCTGCGCGCACGCTCCCAAACTTCCGCCGCAATCAAATCCTTACTTGGCCTCGCTCCAAAGACGGCTCGACGCATTCAGGACGATGGCTCCGAGGATGACATCCCGCTCACGCACGTCCACGTCGGCGACAAACTCCGTGTCCGACCCGGTGAGAAGGTACCAGTTGATGGCGTAGTGCTCGATGGCGAGAGCTCGCTCGATGAGTCAATGCTGACTGGCGAGCCCTTACCTGTGACAAAGCGTGCAGGAGACACGTTGATTGGCGCAACGATCAATACCAGCGGGAGCCTGATTATGCGTGCCGAAAAAATCGGCAGCGACACGATGTTGTCTCAAATCGTACAAATGGTCGCGCAGGCGCAGCGCTCCCGCGCGCCTATGCAACGACTCGCCGATAGTGTTGCAGGCTATTTCGTGGTCGTTGTCGTGGCAATAGCGCTACTGACGTTCGTGTTATGGGGAATGTATGGCCCTGAACCGAGCTGGGTCTTTGGTTTTGTTAACGCCGTTGCAGTACTGATCATTGCTTGCCCATGTGCATTGGGGTTAGCCACGCCGATGTCCATTATGGCCGCCACAGGCCGCGCGGCCACCCAAGGTGTGCTCTTTCGGGATGCCGCAGCGATAGAAGACCTCAAGAAGGTCGACACACTGATTGTCGACAAGACGGGGACCCTCACTGAAGGTAAGCCTTCCTTTAACAGCGTGGTCGCAGCGCCCGGTTTCAAGGACGAAGACGTCCTGCAAATGGCGGCGAGCATAGACCAGGGCAGCGAACATCCGTTAGCGCACGCGATCGTCTACGAAGCGAACAGGCGAGCACTGGTGCTAACCAAACCTGACAGTTTTGAGTCTGCCAGCGGTATTGGCGTGCGCGGCACGCTTGGCGGGGTGCACATCGCACTGGGCAACACCGCGCTGATGGATGCTGACAAAGTCGATTGGAGGCCGCTTGCTGAGGTCGCTGAACGCCTGCGGACAGAAGGTGCTAGCGTCATGTATCTATCCTCTGACGGCGTTTTGGCTGGACTGATTGCGGTGTCGGATCCCATCAAGGCAACGACGCATGAGGCCATAGAAGGCTTGCGCGCTGAAGGGCTGACCGTAATCATGGCCACTGGCGATGGCGTCACCACTGCGAAGTCCGTAGCCGAAAGGCTGGGCATCACGGAGTTCTACGGCGAGGTGAAACCACAGGACAAGTTGGCCTTGGTAGAAAAACTGCAAAAGCAAGGCAAGGTGGTCGCAATGGCCGGCGATGGAATCAATGATGCCCCCGCACTGGCGAAGGCCAATGTTGGTATTGCCATGGGTACAGGAACAGACGTGGCTATCAATAGCGCTCACGTCGCTTTAGTAAAAGGAGATCTGCGTGGGATTGCCCTTGCCCGTCGAATCTCGGTCGATACTGTTCGAAATATGTGGCAGAACCTGGGCTTCGCGTTTGTCTACAATGCCTTGGGCATTCCCCTGGCTGCCGGTGTGCTGTATCCATTTACTGGCCAACTGCTATCGCCGATGATCGCCGCGTTAGCGATGAGCCTGAGTTCCGTGTCTGTCATTACCAATGCACTCCGGTTGCGCGGTACCGGTCGGCCTTAACCGCTGACTGTGGCACCGAGCGACATTCTTGTGGAAGCAAACATGAATATACCTGCGATAGTGAAAGCTGCATCGAATAATGGCTGCTTGCTTAGCAACGAAGAATTGAATTTTCTTCCGGCTGCACGCCTCAATAGAGACTGTTTCTGCACCAGTTTGGATAGCTCCGCATTGAAAATAGCGCTTTCTAGCGAACCGGGCATGGACGGATTGCACGAGTTGATCGAGGAGCGGTGTCCCTATCTATTTTCTGCGCGGCCTATTTTTGTCTCGTATCGCCAAAGCAAACGTATTGCGGACGTTATTGCAGCGATTGAATCCGTAATATCGCTGCCATCGTATCGTGCGCGCGTTCTGACTGATGCTCCTGACATTGCCAAGCATAATCCTGATGATGCAAAAGGAGTATTTTTTGGCTATGACTTCCACATCCACGACGATACCTTGGCGCTCATCGAAATCAACACAAATGCCGGTGGAGCGATGCTCAACGCCGCGATGGCAAAAGCCCATAGATCGTGCTGTCTCAGCGATAGTGAATTGACACGAGCCATTGATAGCGGTGCGACCCTTGAAGATACCATCTTCAACATGTTTGAGTCGGAATGGGCGCTCTCTCAACGTTCACAGCCACTTCGGACAGTCGCGATAGTTGACGATCATCCAGAGCAGCAGTATCTCTATCCCGAGTTTGTTCTTTTTCGACGCTTGTTCGAACGCCACGGCATAGAGGCCGTTATTGCCTCACCATCGGACCTTACCTATCGTGATGGCGTTTTACGTCATGGGGATCTTGCTATCGACTTGGTCTATAACCGGCTGACCGATTTCATGCTTGAGTCGCCCCAGTGTCTCCCATTGCGTTCGGCGTATCTAGAAAGCGCAATCGTGCTAACGCCGCACCCCCAAGCGCATACCCTCTATGCAAATAAGGCAAATCTGGTTCTGCTATCGGATAAGAAAGAGCTCGTAGCGCTTGGCGTAGCCCCCGCCGTGCAAGATATTCTGCTCAAGAGCATACCGCGAACGCAGATTGTGACGGCCTCCGATGCGGACCGCTTGTGGACGGAGCGCCGAAAGTTGTTTTTTAAACCTGTTGCAGGTTACGGGGGGCGAGCCACGTACCGTGGTGAAAAGATCACCAAACGGGTATGGCAGGACATTCTGGCTGGTGACTACGTCGCTCAGGCCCTCGTCATACCCGGTGAGCGCTCGATCGGTTCCACCGATAATCCTAGCTCGCTGAAATTCGACCTTCGAGTCTATGTTTATGACGGAAAGGTGCAGTGGACCGCGGCCAGGATGTATCAGGGGCAAACCACCAACTTTCGCACCCCTGGAGGTGGTTTTGCACCTGTTTATAGTTTGGACGACGAGCGCACTGCGAATGAAATCAGCTCTATCGCGACTAGAGCTAGTTCCCATCACGATTGAGACGTGTTTGATCCTTAAAGCGAACAGGTTAGTTAGTTACTCTATCCGACCAGCTCTCTGAAACGTCAGAAATCGAATGTCAATGAGGGAGGAATCCATGAATAAAATTGAATCGATCCAGGCATCTATCGGGCTCACAGTTAAGGGTAGCACCAGCGCGGAAGGCAAGACGGCAGGGCAAATGTTTTCTGCCACATTAGCTAATGCACTAGGATCGACGCCAATAGTGGCAATGGCCTTGCCTCCAGTGGCAACTATTCAACACACACAGTTTGACCTTCCATTGAATTTGACCGCTGCTAAGATTTGGCAGCAGGTGAGTATCAATGAACGTGCGCTCGGACTGCGGGCGTACCGTCAAGAACTTCTCGCATCCAATATCGCGAATGCCGATACGCCTGGATATGTGGCGGTAGATATTGACATTGAGAAGGCCTTAAAAACAGGAAAGTCAAAAGATGACGTTTCCCTGCAATTTCGTATTCCAGCCCAAGGTAGCATTGATGGAAACACCGTTGATATGGATGTTGAACGGGCCCAATTTGCTCACAATTCCCTCATGTATGAATACAGCGTTGATCGTGTCAAGGGACGCTTCAAGGAACTAGATGACCTTTTGAAAAATACACCATATTAGTAATCTCTTCTTGGAAATACTGACAGTAGCGACTTAATGCAACTACCGCAGGCAACGGAAAGATTAAGTCATGGCGTGATCGGGTAAGCACCTGAATGGATACGATCGCTGCTGGCCGCATATGCCACCAGCAGCGATCGCATCCAGCACTCAAAACCGCGTTACTTTTTCTTCATCATTTCCTGACAGTCCTTCATCATTTGATCCATTTTTTCATACATTTTCGGATCCATTTGATGATCCTTTTTTGGCTCCATCTGATGTTCCATTCCAGCTTGCGGGGCTTTATTGGCCGCTCGCATCATTTGCGCCTGCT
This sequence comes from Janthinobacterium sp. 67, assembly GCF_002797895.1. NCBI lineage: Bacteria > Pseudomonadati > Pseudomonadota > Betaproteobacteria > Burkholderiales > Oxalobacteraceae > Janthinobacterium > Janthinobacterium sp. 67. The sequence goes on from NZ_PGES01000002.1 coordinate 240,263, forward strand.
TGGCCTTGCGCCCTTGCTCAATCAGTTGCCAGTCCGGGCCAGCGAAGGCGGGAAATGCAGTGCTAAGAGTGCTGATACAGAGCAGCGTAAGTAGTAATTTTTTCATGATAGACTCCTCGATAAACTAATTTGATGTATGCATCGTCATCCCCATGGTCAAGTGGCTAATTCAACCATCGACAATACAAAAGCCGCAGCGCAACTGCGGGAACGTCTGACATATCAGAAAAAAAATCACTTCTATCCGTTTGCGAAACAAAACGCATCGTAGCAGTGGTAGCACCGAGATCCGGATAGTCGCCGCCTGCGTTATGGTCGGCAAAAGGTGGTCCCATATAGCAGAAGGCGCATGTCTGGCAGCTTGGCATGGCCATCGGCTGCGCAATCGCCGCAGATGCAGGCATGTCGTTTTGCAGTGGAAACGCCGGTATATGGCTGCACCAGATAAAACCGAACAACACCACCGCACACCTCACGAAATACACGAGGTGCTTAGCCGAGCGGTAGGTGCCGAACGGTCTCATGACGGCTAATTCTCCTCTGCTGCTGCCGAGCCGGCGGCACGGATCTGACGCCGACGAAGCAGCAGATAAACCGCAGGGACCACAAACATGGACAACAACGGCGCGGTAATCATGCCGCCAACCATCGGCGCGGCGATGCGCTGCATGACCTCCGACCCGGTGCCGGTGCCCAGCATAATCGGCACCAGGCCGGCGATAATGACCGCCACCGTCATTGCCTTGGGCCTCACGCGCAAGACCGCCCCTTCACGAATTGCATCGAGCAGATCGGTTTCACTAGCGTTACCATTCGCCAGACGTTCATCCCAGGCATGCTTTAAATAAAGCAGCATGATTACGCCGAATTCGGCCGAGACGCCAGCCAACGCGATGAAGCCGACGCCGCCGGCGACTGACAGGTGATAGTCGAGCAACCACAGTAGCCAAATGCCGCCGGCCAGCGCAAACGGCAGCGTTGCCATGATCAAGGCCGCTTCATCGAAGCGCTTGAAGGTCAAATAAAGCAGCACGAAGATAATAAGCAAGGTCGCTGGCACGACGATTTTGAGTTTTTCAGTGGCACGCTCTAGATATTCGAACTGCCCCGACCATGCAATGGAGTAACCCGCCGGCAATTTGACTTCCCTGGCGACGACTTGCTTCATGTCATACACAGTCGAACTCAAGTCGCGATCGCGAATATCGACATACACCCAGCCTGACAGCCGGGCATTTTCACTCTTGAGCATCGGTGGGCCGTCGTCGATGCGGATCGCGGCGACATCACCCAGCCGGATTTGCGCCCCCCGCTCTGTCAGCACCGGTAGCTGGCGCAGTTTCTCAATTGAGTCGCGCACCTCGCGTGGATAGCGCACATTAATCGGGAAACGCTGCAATCCTTCAACAGTTTCACCGATATTGTCGCCGCCGATCGCCGCCGACACCACGCTTTGCACGTCTGCTATATTCAAGCCATAGCGGGCGGCCGCGTCGCGATCGATGTTGACGTCGATGTACCGTCCGCCGTTCAGGCGCTCGGCCAGCGCTGAGGAGACACCCGGCACCTTCTTGACTGCGCGTTCTATCTCACCAGTGATGCGGTCAATTTCCTGCAAGCTAACGCCTGCGACCTTGACGCCGACCGGGCTTTTTATGCCGGTGGCCAGCATGTCAATCCGGTTGCGGATCGGCGGCACCCAGATGTTGGACAGCCCAGGCACCTTGACGGTGCGGTCCAGTTCCTGTATCAATTTTTCCGGCGTCATGCCAGGGCGCCACTGATCGCGCGGCTTGAACTGGATCATGGTTTCGAACATTTCCAGCGGCGCCGGATCAGTGGCGCTCTCGGCTCGACCGGCCTTGCCGAAGACGCTTTGTACCTCTGGTACCGTTTTAATCAGCCGGTCAGTCTGCTGCAACAACTGCGCGACCTTGCCGGCCGACAGACCGGGCAACGCCGACGGCATGTACAGCACATCGCCTTCATCCAATGGCGGCATGAATTCGCCGCCGAGCCGGGTCATGGGCCAGATCGTGATGGCTGCTACCAGTGCTGCCGCCAGCAAAGTCAGCTTTGGAAAACGCAGTACGACATCGAGCAAGGGGCGGTATAGCGCGACCAGGAAACGATTGAGGGGATTCTTTTGCTCATCGGGAATCCGGCCGCGGATCAGATAGCCCATTAAAATGGGAATCAGCGTCACCGCCAGTCCAGCCGCCGCCGCCATCGCATACGTCTTGGTAAAGGCCAGCGGCGAAAACAGACGGCCCTCTTGCGCTTCCAGAGTGAACACGGGAATAAACGAGAGAACGATGATCAAAAGCGAAAAGAACAGTGCTGGTCCAACCTCAACAGCAGCGTCGCCAATGACGCGCCAATGCTCATGACCCTTTAGCTGTTTACCTGGATGGGCATGATTCCAGGCTTCAATATGCTTATGGGCATTCTCGATCATCACCACGGCGGCATCGACCATCGCGCCTACAGCAATGGCGATACCGCCCAGCGACATGATATTGGCGTTGACTCCCTGGTAGTACATGACGATAAAGGCGATCAGGATGCCGATCGGCAGCGTGATGATGGCCACCAGCGCCGAGCGCAAGTGAAACAGGAACAGCGCACAGACCACAGCGACGACAATGAATTCCTCGATCAGCTTTTCTTTCAGGTTGGTCACAGCGCGCTTGATCAGGTTCGATCGGTCGTAGGTGGGGATGATCTCGACGCCGGGCGGAAGGCTCGCTTTTAGCTTTTCCAGCTTGACCTTGACGGCATCGATGGTTTCCAGCGCATTTTTCCCGGAACGCATGATGATCACGCCGCCAGCAACTTCGCCCTCACCATTCAAATCGGCAATCCCGCGCCGCATCTCTGGCCCGATCTGGATGCGCGCGACATCGCCCAGCCGGACCGATACGCCAGCGTCAGTCGTCATCAACGGAATCTTGCGGAAGTCGTCAAGCGACTTCAGATAACCAGAGGCCCGTACCATGTATTCGGCCTCGCCCAATTCCAGCACGGAACCGCCCGTTTCCTGGTTGGCTTTCTGCACGGCATCGATAATTTTGCCATGTGGGATGTTAAAGGCGCGCATCTTGTCTGGATCGAGCACGATCTGGTACTGACGCACCATGCCGCCAATGCTGGCCACTTCCGAGACGTTGGGCACCGCTTTCAACTCATACTTGAGAAACCAGTCCTGCAAGGCGCGCAATTGCGACAAATCGGTCTTGCCGCTACGGTCGACCAGCGCATATTCATAGACCCAGCCGACGCCGGTCGCATCTGGTCCGAGCGCGGTTTTTGCCTGCGGTGGCAGGCGTGACTGCACCTGGTTCAGATATTCCAACACCCGTGAACGCGCCCAGTACGGATCGGTACCGTCTTCAAACAGAATGTAGACGAAGGAGTCACCGAAAAACGAGTATCCGCGCACCGTCTTGGCACCCGGCACCGACAGCATGGTGGTGGTCAGTGGATACGTGACCTGGTTCTCGACGATTTGCGGCGCTTGCCCCGGATAGCTGGTGCGGATAATAACCTGCACGTCCGACAGGTCGGGAATGGCATCGAGCGGCGTGCGCGCCAGCGACCAAATGCCCCAGACCGTAATGAATACAGTCGCCAACAAGACCAGAAAACGGTTGCTGATAGACCAGCGGATCAGTTTTGTGATCATTTCGCCACTCCCGCGGGTGCTTTCATGCCACCCATGGGTTTATTTTCGGGTTTCGGCGCACCGGAGGTCGGCGCAATGGCCACGATCTCAAAGCTGCCATCCTCGCCTTGCTGGATGTCGAAGGCGACTCGGTCACCTATGCCAATATTGCGCTGCAAGCCCGTGGAAGACACTTTGAAACCCATCGTCATCGCCCCCCACTGCAGCGACGTGATAGGGCCATGCGAAATGGTGATTTCATCCTTGCCGATCTGTTCGACCTTGCCTACCCCATGGTGGCGCGGAAGTGCCTTGTCTGCGTCAGGGGACTGCGTATCGCTCATGCGTGTCGTCGTTCCCTTCAGGCTGGCCTCGGAATCGATCAAGAACTGCGCCGAGACGACCACTTTCTGACCAGCGGATAGGCCCTTGCGAATTTCGGTGAGACCACTGCCTTCGCTGCCGACCTCCACATCGACGGGCATAAACTTGCCGCCCTCCTGGGCAAGCATGACAACGCTGCGCGTACCCGTCTGGATGACTGCCTCCGACGGCACCTGCAAAACATCGGTGCCACTGTTTGACGCGAAGGTCAGAGTAGCAAACATACCGGGCAACAACTGAGCGCCGGGGTTAGCCAGCTCCACACGGGCTTTCAGGGTTCGCGTCGCGGCATTAACTTCCGGCAAAATGGCACCCACCTTGCCCTTGAAAATAGTTCCGGGTAGCGCCTGTACCTGCGCTTCGACGGCGTCACCAGGGCGAACCTTGGCCGCCACGCTTTCGGGAACCTCCGCGTTGACCCATACTGTCGCAAGTCCATTGATGCGAAACAGCGGCGCACCAGCGGAGACGGTCATTCCTTCGCGGGCGCCAAGCTCTGCGATCACACCGCTGATGGGTGCTGAAACCGTCAAGCGAGGATGGACCTTTCCACTTGACTCGACTAGCCGGATTTGCCCCTCACTCATACCAACTAGCCGCATGCGCTGGCGGGCAGCGTCGACCAGGGATGCTGTTTCATTGCCTTGCATACGACGGCTTGCCAGATAGTCTTCTTGTGCCGCGATCCAGTCAGGGACATACAAGTCAGCCAAGGGTTGCCCCTTTTCCACCGGATCGAGCAGGGCACGCGCATACAAGCGCTCTACAAATCCACCGCTACGCGCCTGCACCAGTGCCACGTCGCGCTCGTTATAGGCAACGTTACCGACGGCAACCAAGCCGGCGGACATCCTTCCTGATGTGACGAGCGCTGTGCGCACTCCCAGGTTTTGCTGGACCCGCGGGCTAATCGTAACATTACTGTCCTCACCATCCCCCGCAGCATAGACGGGCACCAGCGGCATATCCATGAACGGTGACTTACCGGGTTTGTCAAACTTCTGGCCCGGCACCATGGGGTCATGCCAATATAATGGTTTCTTGTTGGCAGCACTCGCGGCGCCTGCTGCGTTGCCGGATACCGCCTTGACGTCACCTGTAGATACTGTCTGATGTGCTTGTCGTAAACCAAACTGGTAACCGGCATAAGCGACCGCTGCAAGGGATCCCGCAAGTACCAGGACGCGTAATTTCTTATTGTTCATTTGAATTCCTGCTGGCGATGTACTGCGGAAATCTGCGTGATTGCGATGTCGGGAAAGAGGAAGCGAAGCTGTGCCCAGAACTGGGCTGTATTCATCTGCAACTGCAGCAACTGAACGTGCATGTCCGCACTGTTACGCCTGGCAGCGAGCACCTCAGCCAAAGAGGCTTTTCCGCCACGATAAGAGGCCAGGACCGCTTGGCTTCGCTTGTCGGCAAGGGGCAATAGCTGGAGCGCGTAGCGCTCGCTACGTTCTTGGCCACTCCTCCATTCGATGAGCAAGGCACGGATGTTGGCGGCATCTTCTCGCAGCAGTTCGTCGCGTTCGCTCCTCGCTTGTTCGACCAAGGCGAGTTTGGAGCCTAGTTCGCGGTCCTGCCGGTTTTTGCGATCCCACTGTAATGGCAGGGATAGGCCAACGGAGACCATGTTCGAGTAGGCCGCGCCGCGCTGCTGGAATGCGAACTCGATACTCCAGTCCGGATGCCGATTCGCTTGCGCCAGATTGACGTCGGCCTGGGCGACTTCTTCCTGCCGATTCAACACCATGATCTGCGGGCGGTGCGCCAGTTCAGTGTCGAGCAACACCGGGTCCAGAGGGATGGTGCCCAAGTCGGGCATGCTGGAATCGGCAAGTTCGCCGCTGCTGCCAGTCCAACGCACCAGCATGTTTTTTGCCGTATTGAGGTCGCGTTCGACCTGACTGGCTCGGTCCTCAAGGGTTAACAAGGCAGAACGCGCAGCCAGCACGTCGGCCTGGCTGCCACGCCCGCCCCGATAGGCGGCCGTAGCGGCGTCAATTTCCTGGCGGGAAAAGACCACTTGTTCTGTCAGAACTACTGACATTTTCCGAATGTAGTAGACGTTGAGCCAGGAGATCGCCGTGTCGCGCTGAATCGCGGCGAGTGCGACATCTTTTTGCGCCTGCGCCTTGTCGGCTTCGCGCTCAAGACGTGCGGAACGCCAGCGCAATTTATCGGCGCGTGTCAGTTCCTGCGAAATGCCGATGCGCCGCATCGTCATGAAATCCCCGCTCAAACTAAAGCGATCGGTGCCACTTAAGGGCACATTATCGATGCCGACCTTGAGAGTGGGATCGGGGCGCTGCGCCACTGCTACCGCCATTTCGTGTGCGGCGACAGTTGCCTGGTCCTGCGCATGAAGTTGGCGCGAGCGGGCGACAGCCTGCTGCAGCGCCTCGGTGAAGGTGACTGGCTGGGGGGCCGCGCGCGCATCATGAACGAAGGCAAGCAGCGGAACAGTAAGGGCGAGAGTTAACGCCGTCTTCATGAATGGGTGAAGGCGGACGACGCGTGCATTTGTATGCACGGTGTACGGGATTGACATGGCAGCTCCAGAATGCGATGGGAGGCATCGCCTTGTCGAACCCGACAAGGCGATGGCGATCTAGGCAGTCTGGAGTGTTAAATACGGAAACAGCAATGGCGGATAGCGATAGGCGGTGCCGTTGGCCTCGCCAAGGTAATGAGCAAAGGAGGTTTGGCTGTATACACTACGGGAGTGTCATAAATAGCTAACGTCAGAAGCAGGACAACAGGTACGAAAGATGGGTGGTCGGCGACAGGCGTCTTGTCCAGCGACTGCCTGGACGCATCCCCCACAGCATAAATTTGACACAACGTCGACTGGTCAGTGTCCATGCCGGCGCAGTCTGTCATCGCGGGCATCGCAGACACCCCAACACCTGCGGATGTAACGGAACTACCGACTCCCATCGGTACGCCGGGGCATAGGTATGAAGCGACCGCATGCTGCATGAACAGCATGCTAAGTATCGCGACAAGAGCCGTGAACAATCGCACTGTGCGGGAGGTCTTCATAAACTATCTAAACGGATGATATTCGTAGCCTAGGTTGTATCAAACCAACTGTCAAGCTATTGCTATGCTGTCACTTGACCGTGAGCAAGTACGGATCGAATGACAGATATCATCACTATACGCATTACCATAATGGGAAGGTCAATCAAAGACATATGTCGCCGGATTGGAATGCTTTACGTTTAATTGCTTGACAAAAAACTTGCAATCGATGCACCATTTCCAGCAATTCCTTCGCTGGACCGGTGTCGATTGATTTCAATGACGAATATCCATGAAACGGCTTATCCACGCCTGAAACAAGAGTTCACTGAGCAGGAGCTCGGGGCGATCTACACGCCTTCGCGCGCACAAATTGACCATATCTTCACGCTGTATCGCCAAGCATCGCATCGTACTTTTTTGCTGATCCAACTTATGCTGTTGCAAAGGCTCGGTTATTTCGTCCCTTTGTCGAGCATCCCGTCTATCGTGGTGCGGCATATCTGCGAACATAGCGGTCTGCGCGTTCCGGCAAAACGAGCGCTGGCGCAATACGATCAATCCGGTAGCAAGACAACACACCAGCGCCGTCTGCGCGGGTACGTGGGGATCCGGGTGATGGACTCGTCCGATGAATACTGGCTGGAAGATCAGGCCCTGCAGGCTGCCCATACCAAGCAGGAGCTACCCGACATTATCAATGTCCTGATTGAAGAGTTGGTCCAGCGTCGCCTGGAACTGCCTGGATTCACCTACTTGTTCAGGCTGGCTCGCCATTCCCGTACCAGCGTCAATGACGGCATCTATAAGGCGGTGGCTGGCGGATTGCCAACTTGCGTGGTCGAGCGTTTTGAACACATGCTCACTGCGGGTGAGAACCTGCGCATATGGGATAGCCTCAAACGCGAGCCGAAGCAGCCCAATGTGCGTGCGGTGACGGATTTCCTGGCCCACATTGACACCATGATCGCGCTGGCGCAGGATCTGCCCAATACCGAGGCCATCGCCGCAACCAAGCGTGAACAACTCGTTTTGGAGGCGCGTGCCCTGGATGTGGCGGAAATGCGGCGGATCAAGCCACTCAAGCGCCACACCCTCATCGTGCTGCTGATTCAAAGCCAGTTGCAAAAGGCAATGGACGATATCGCCGAAATCTTCATCAAGACCATCCGCAGCTTGCATAACGGTGCCGAGGAACGGTTGCGGCAATATCACCTGCAGCACGCCGAACAGATTGAGCGTTTGATCGGACAGTTCCGCGAAGTGCTGACCGTCCTGAGCGACGAGGGCAGCGACGAGGAGCGCGTCGCTAGGGTCGAGCAATCCCTCGACGGGGATCTGGGGGCATGGATCACTGAATGCGACGAGCACATGGCGTATGCTGGCAATAACTATTATCCGTTCATGCTGGTCGGGTATGTTGGCAAGCGCAGCCTGCTCTTCAAGTGCCTCGAAGCGCTCAGTCTGGAATCGAGCTCACAGGATCAGAGCCTGCTGGCGGCGATCGCCATCATCCAAAAGCATCGCTCCAGCCACAAGGAACAACTGCCAGCGGCAGAAGGTGCGCTACCTGAATTGGCACTGGACTGGATGTCCGATAAGTGGCGCAAGCTGGTTTTTGGCCGAGTCGCAGCCGATGCCCCAGCGAACGTGCATCGCAAGTATTTCGAACTTGCCGTGATGACGCAAGTCATGGATGAACTCAAGTCGGGCGATCTGTACGTCGAGCATAGCGGCGACTACGATGATTATCGCAACCACCTGGTGGACTGGGAGCAATACGAACGTGAAGTGAAATCCTATGGTGAACTGGCAGGGCTGTCGGTGGAAGCTCCGGCGTTTGTCGCGCAGTTGCGCGACAAACTCGGCAGTCTAGCGCGCGACGTTGACAGCCGATTCCCACAAAATAGCCTTGCCGATATCGACGAGAGCGGCATTGTGATTCGTCGCATGGAGCGCCCGAAGCCGCCACCCGAACTTGACGCCATCGAGCAGATGGTCACCAATGAAATGGATCCGGTGAGCATCCTTGATGTATTGACCGAGACTGAAAAATGGTTGGACTTGCATAAAATCTTCGGTCCGTTGTCCGGTTTCGAGGCCAAAGTAGACGCTCCGCGCAAGCGCTTTATCACTACGTTGTTTTGCTATGGTTGTAACTTGGGCGCCACGCAGACCGCACGCTCGATCAAGGGCCTGAGCCGCAAGCAGGTGGCCTGGCTCAATCTCAAGCATGTCACCGAGCAGCGCCTGGACAAGGCGATCGTCAAGGTGATCAATGCATACAACCGCTTCGCATTGCCACGTTACTGGGGATCAGGAAAGAGCGCGTCGGCCGACGGTACCAAATGGAACATTTACGAGGCTAACCTGCTTTCCGAATACCATATCCGCTACGGTGGATACGGCGGCATTGGCTACTACCATGTGTCCGACAAGTACATCGCGTTGTTCAGTCACTTTATTCCATGCGGCGTCTATGAGGCGGTTTACATCCTCGATGGGCTAATCAACAACCAGTCGGACATCCAGCCAGATACGCTGCACGGCGATACCCAGGCCCAAAGCACGCCTGTCTTTGGCCTGGCTTCGCTGCTGGGTATCGACCTGATGCCGCGCATCCGCAATATCAAAGATCTGGTGTTCTTCAAGGCGGACAAGGCCGACCAGTATGACAATATTGGCAGCCTGTTCCGTGGATCGATCGACTGGGAACTGATCGCGCGCCATATGAAAGACATGCTGCGCGTCGTCATTTCCATCAAAGCGGGCAAGATTGCGCCTTCGACGATCCTGCGCCGCCTAGGGACGGCTAGCCGCAAGAACAAGCTCTACTACGCGTTCCGCGAGCTCGGTAGAGTACATCGGACCATGTTCCTGCTCAAGTACATTAACGACGCGGAACTGCGTCGTACCATCCATGCAGCAACCAACAAGAGCGAGGAATTCAACGGCTTCATCAAATGGTTGTTTTTTGGGGGCGAAGGCATCATTGCCGAAAACGTTCGGCACGAACAGCGCAAGGTTATCAAGTACAACCAGCTCGTTGCGAACATGGTCATCCTGCACAATGTCCATGAGATGACGCGGCTCCTCAAGACAATACAGGCAAAGGGATATGTGCTAACGGAGGAGGTGCTTCGCGGCTTAGCGCCATATCGGAAAGGGCACATCAACCGATTCGGTGAATATATGCTGGACCTTGAACGCGAGGTAGCCCCGATGAATTATAAAGTCGAATTTACCAAATAAATCAATTGGTTAGTTCGTTTTTTGCGAAAAAAGCTGCAATCCCGGCCGGCCCTCTGCTGAAAGCCAGGTTGTTGCTGATAGGGAATGGAATTCGGAGTTAACATCTTCTATCCTACATATTTCAAAATATAGATTTTTAAGGGCTGAAAAAACGCCTGCGAGCAGGCATCAAATCAGCGCTTTCAAGGCCACCTGGAACGCCGCGATGTTCTGCTCATGGCGTTTGTAATAAGTCCAGGGACCGATGCGTTGTGAGGTCACCAGTTGCGCCCGCTGCAAGGCAGCGAGATACAGCGAGACGGTCGACTGCGACAGGCCTACCCGATCCTGGATGATGCTCACGCAGACACCGACCTGCTCAGGATCCACCTCCTGCTCGGGGAAATGATGACGCGGATCCTTCAGCCAACAGAGGATGTTCAGGCGGGTTGGGTTGTCTAGCGCCTTCAGCGCTTCGCTTACGTCGATACTCATAGGTCAACACGATAACTATTTTTTGCGATATTACGATATGCCCGCTCAACTGTCAATGCGCCGGCCCCCGAACCTATCGCTCGGGGGGCCGGCACCTCGAGCGGACTATTCGCCATAGGTCGGATAGTCGGTGTAGCCGACAGCGGTTCCGCCGTACATGCTGGCCGGATCGACCGGGTTCAGCGGCCAGCCATTGGCAATTCGCTTGGGCAGGTCCGGGTTGGCGATGAACGGACGGCCGAAGGCTACCAGATCGCCCCAGCCCGCCTCGAGCACACGCTTGCCTCGCTCGGCGGTGTATTTGCCGGCATAGAGGATGCGCCCGCTGAAGACCTCGCGCACCGCGCTGCGGAAGCTTTCCGGCAGCTCCGGTGCGTTTTCCCAATCCGCCTCGGCCAGCGACAGGTAAGCGATGCCGACTTCTTCCAGCACCTTGACCGCTTCGACATAGGTCTCGTGTGGGTTTTCTTCGACCAGGCCGAGATATACGCGGGCCTCGTCGGTGCTGGCGAACAACGGGGCGAAACGCACGCCGAGCCGGTCTTTACCGACCACCGCGGCCACCGCCTGGGTCACCTCACGGAGGAAGCACAGGCGATTTTGCAACGAGCCGCCGTACTCGTCGTCGCGCTGATTGCTGTGCGCGGAAATGAACTGGTTGATCAGATAACCGTTGGCGGAGTGGATTTCGACGCCGTCGAAACCGGCGTCGAGGGCGTTGCGAGCGGCCTGTGCATAGAGCTGTACCAGCTCCTTGACCTCGGCGGTGGTCAGTGCACGTGGCATCGAAGGCGGCGCCAGGGCGCCGGTGCCGGGACCTGTCTCGATGAATACGCTGACGCCCTCGGCCGGGATCGCCGATGGCGCCACCGGGGCTTCGCCATTGGGTTGCAACGAGGTGTGCGAGACCCGGCCGACATGCCAGAGCTGGGCGAAGATGGTGCCGCCCTCGGCGTGTACCGCATCGGTCACTTTGCGCCAGCCGAGGATCTGTTCGGCACTGTGGATGCCCGGGGTCCAGGCGTAGCCCTGGCCGCGCGGCTCGATCTGGGTGCCCTCGGTGACCATGAAGCCGGCACCGGTACGCTGGCGGTAGTAGGTCGCCATCAGGTCATTGGGAATGTTGCCTGGCTGCGAGCTACGCGAACGGGTCAGCGGCGGCAGGACGATGCGGTTTTTCAGGCTGTAGGGGCCCAGCGTGGTGCTTTCGAAAAGAATGGAATCTTTCATGTGTAAGTACCTATATATTTGCGTTTGTAGATAAGTAGATGCTAGTGCCTGGACAGGCACCTCTCGAGCGCTCCGTTTAGAACAGGCCGGTGGACGTCCAAGCTCAGTCGCGTCCCTGCCGCCGCAAAGCGGTAGGGACGCGACTGGAGCGCCTTGTTGGGTTTGCTTAGCCGGGTAGCTTGGCCGCCAGGACGTCAACCTTCTCGATTGACGGCGGTTTGGCAAACAGCTCGGCAGCCTTTGCCATAAGCGCCGCTGCGACCTTGCCCGAAAGATGAGCCTGCCGACCTGCTTCATCCGGGAAGGCATCAAAGATGCCAAAGGTGGACGGCCCCAAGCGGATTCCGAACCACGCCGTAGTGGCTGGCTCTTCCTGCACTATTGGAAGGCCATCCAAGAGAAAGTTCTCTACCTCTTTCTCTTTCCCAGGCTTTGCTTCCAGACGAACGAACAACGCTACTTTGACCATGACGTGCCTCCTGTTGTTACGACGATATTACCATGCGTGACGCATTCCAGTAATGCCCAACGCGATATTTGCCGCCCAGCTCCAGCGTGGCGGGGATGAAGGGGCAGCGTCGAGTCATTTCCGCAGTCGCGGGAAAGGCGACTCTGCCCTCTCCTGGTCTTTCACGAACTGCCTCTACCGAGATACGGTGACGACGATCTTGCCAAACTGCTGGTTCGATTCCATGTAACGGTGCGCTTCGACGATCTGCTCGAAGGGGAAGGTCTTGGCAATGATCGGCTTCAGCTGTCCGGCCTCGAGGCCGCGCGTGATAAAAGCTTGCGCAGGCGCCAAGCGTTGCGGATCACCGGTCAGTTCGAACAGCGTGTAGCCGCGCACGCTCAGGGCCTTGTTCATCGCTGCCAAGGCCGGGAACGGCGTCTCCTGACCGCTGAGATTGCCATAGATGAAAATCAGGCCCTGCTGACTCATCGCTTGCGCCAGTGTTTCGACTTGCGGCCCCGCGACCGGGTCGAAGGCGATGCGCGCGCCGCGACCGTCGGTGATCCGCATTACCTCCGCGACCAGGTCCTGCTCCTCGGTGGCGATCACATGCGCCGCCCCCGCCTCGCGTAGCGCCGCCTCCTTCGCGCGTGTCCGGGTCGTCGCGATCGGAATGGCGCCGACGCTGTTGGCGATCTGGATCGCGGCCAAGCCGACGCTGCTCGAAGCCGCCGTGATGATCACCGCATCACCGCGCTTGAGTTGGGCAATCTCGATCAGTGCGCCATAGGCGGTCAGATACTGCATCCAGATCGCCGCCCCCGTCACCGCGCCGACGCCCGCCGGCCGCTTCAGAACCCCCGTGGCCGGCACGATCGCCTGCTCGGCATAGACGCCAAACTTGTTCATGGAAAAAGCCGGAATCACGCTGACCGCTTCGCCAACCTCGAAGCCGTGAACGCCGCTGCCCAGCGCCTCGACGATGCCGGAAGCTTCGTAGCCGAGCCGGGCCGGCAGCTGCGTCGGCTCCAGGTACACACCCGAGCGGAACATGGCTTCCGCGCGATTCAGGCCGATCGCCTCGACGCGGATGCGCAGCTCGCCGGAGCCCGGAGCGCCAACTTCGAGCTCTTCGATCTGCAAGACTTCGGGGCCGCCGATCTGATGAAAACGGACAACATGGGTCATTTTGGGTCTCCTTCTATTGAGGGATGGGAACAGTGAGCCAGCCTTTGGCTGGCGCAGGTTAGCCGCCCCGCGCGTTACAACGTCGCTTCGGTCTGTGTGTCCGGCGCGTCGCTACTTCACGGGCATGCAAATTCTATTCTCCATATCTAGATTTGTAAATATGTATTTTAATAATTTTATGCCCGTCCCTGCTCCCCCTATCTACGCTGCCTATGAACTCTCCCTGTCGAAAAAAATACTGCCATCCGCTAAGTGCGCCACGGCGTGGTTCGCTCTGGTTTGGTCGCCGGTCATCTCATGGCCCAGCACCATTCCTCTGGGACCGGAAAGCGGCCCGGCTAGAGATGCCGGCCGCTCCCGCAGATGTTGGGTGGTAGTCAGACAGCAATTCACGACCGGCGTAGCCAGCGCCGAAGTCATCAATGGCGGTACCGAAACCTAGCTCGTCATAGGCTCGAATGATGCGCATTAAGTGTGCACGGTTCTGCACGCGTTCGCCTTCGGTCACTTCGAAAATGATGTTCTCGACTGGGAAATTATACTCGCGTGCTGCTGCTATGGTCGACTGAATACAGGTTGCCGGATGACTGACGGCGTTCGGTAAAAAATTTATAGAAAGCCGCTCTCGGATACCTAAGGAAGCGCTGATCAATTGACGATTTTCAGCGGACCTCCCTTTTTTTGCGGCAAAGACCAGCCTGGCATTCTGAGATGCGATTTCTGCCCTCAGGACAGGCGGTTTTCAGCGAATTGATCGGTTTTTTTGCGCCTTCCGGCGCTCAAGGCGCACGTCGGGATTCAGTGATCGAAAATCGCCGGCCGGCCAGCACCAGATTGGCGAAACCGAACAGCGTGAACAGCTGAGCAGTATTTTTGGCCAGGCCGCGATAGCGCGTCTTCCGATGACGAAACAGGTTCTTGATGACGTGGAACGGATGCTCGACTTTCGCTCTCACACTGGCTTTGAGATGCTCCAGTTTTTCAAGCATACGACCGACCTTATTTTTCGGCAGTGCCTTGCGTTTGGATCGCTTCATTGCGACATGCCAGGTGACCGATCTGCCCTGATTCTCCGGGCGCTTCTCGACACCTTGATAACCGGCATCGCCGAGCGCAGCAGACTCATCGCCATGCAATAGCGCACAGGCTTGGGTGACGTCGGAGACGTTGCCAGCAGTGCCGATAACGGTGTGCACCAGACCGGACGCAGCATCAACGCCCACATGGGCCTTCATCCCAAAGTGCCAGTCGTTACCTTTCTTCGACTGGTGCATTTCCGGATCGCGCTCTCCGTTTTTGTTCTTCGTCGACGGTGGTGCCGCGATCAGCGTGGCATCGACGATAGTCCCTTCGCGCATCATCAAACCCTTTTCCGCGAGATGACCGTTGATGGTGTCGAAGATCTTTTTGGTCAGCTCATTGTCCTCGAGCAGGTGCCGAAACTTCAGCAATGTCGTCGCGTCGGGGGCGGACTCTCGATTGAGGTCGATACCGACGAAACCACGAATCGCCTGGCTGTCGTAGATCGCATCCTCGATGCCTTCGTCCGACATGCCAAAGCATTGTTGGGCCACGTACATGCGCAGCATGCGCGCAAGACCAATTGGAGGACGGCCAGCGCCATTGACCCTCGGGTAAAACGGTTCGATTTCTTGATGCAGCTTACCCCACGGAGTGGTCGAGTCGAGCTCTGCGAGAAACACGTCGCGCCGCGTCAGCTTCTTCTTGTTGGCATACTCGAGATCGGAGAAGCTTTTCTGCATGATCGACAGGGCGGCGTTGAGTGAAGTGAAATTATCTCAGACGGACAGCGTCGACGGAGCGCTTGGTGGCGAATAAATCAGTGCTTCCCTAACGCTTTTCGGGAGCACTGGACCTTATAGGTAAGCAAATGTCCGCTTCTAGATGAACAGTGCGAATTAGCGAAGGTCCGCTTTTGGCCGAACCCGGCCATCCAGCCATCCAGCCATCCAGCCAGCATAGCAGGTTGCCAGGCTGAAAAAGTCACGGACTGCCATGAAGGGCAGAACCCAACCCGAAGCAAGCGCCGGAGGCACGTACGCCATACCGCGCTAATTCGACTTTTGTGAATCGAACGCAAGAGAGTTTACGGCATAACTGGTGAGATTCTCCATATCTTGATATCACCGTCCAACCGCTCGAAGTGATGCGAACATCCTCTTGGAACGAACAATACATCGCCAGCGGTGCATTGCATCTCTGAATCATCACTACGTAATACACCGTAACCCGAAATCACGACATATACGGTTTCATCTTGGCCATTATTTACGTGGTCACTTTCTGCATGAGACATGCATCGAACTTCAAGTGCCATCTTTTCGCTCGGGCCTGACAACTAGATTAGCTTGATGCTCGACTTTCGACATCTTCAGTCAATCGCGAGCTCAGCGATCAGGTTTCGCAGCCACTGATTTCCAGGCTCCTTATGAAACTTGGCATGCCAAAACAGATTGACGTCGAACTCCGGGATCGGAACCGGATGAGCCAGGTATGTCAGCCCGAACGGCCCCATGCTCTCGCGCACATACCGCTCGGGAATCGTCGCGATCAGGTCGGTCCGCGCCAGGATATGGCCGAGCGCGATGAAGTGCGGAACGCTCAACCTGATGTTTCGCTTGATTCCCCTGCGCTGGATCGTGTCGTCGGCGATGGCGTGCCCGGTGCCACCTGCGACCACGACCACGTGCTGTGCGCCTTCGAAATCATCCAGCGTCATCGCACCCTTGTCGAGCGGATGGCCCTTGCGCAGGACGCAGACATAGCGCTGGCGGAATAGCAGGCGCTGGAAGAAGCCCCCCTTCAGCTGCGGCAGCAGGCCAATCGCGATATCGACCCGTCCTGCTTCCAATTCGTCTGCCAGGTTGACGTTCGTATTGCGCACCGTACTGACCGTCACGCCCGGCGCCGCCTCGGCCAGGCGGCTCATCAGCTTCGGCAGGAAGTGGATTTCCCCCAGGTCGGTCATGGCGATCGTGAACTTGCGCACGCTCGCCGCAGGATCGAACTCGAGCTGCCGGTCCAGCGTGTCACGGATAGTGGCCAGCGCATAGGCGATCGGCTCGGCCAACAAGGTGGCATATGGCGTCGGTTCCATTCCGCGCGCCGTGCGCAGGAACAGTTCGTCGCCCAGCATTTTCCGCAGGCGGCTCAGCGCATTGCTGACGGCAGGCTGTGTCAGGCCGAGGTTT